>JADHWO010000047.1 GCA_016783445.1 Candidatus Aminicenantota bacterium | reverse complement strand
ACCCAGCATAAGGAGAATGTACGCCAGGTTGGGATTGGAAATTGTAATAAGAAATTTCTGTCTTGCCGACATAGGGATGTCGGTTATCTTCTCATCTTTAAGTTCAAGTAATTCTTCTTCACCGTCAAATCTCTTGATGTGTTTGCCGTCAAAATATTCAATGATTTCCTGTTCGTTTTTGGCTATTAAATCGATCAAATTTCCTTTAAGAGCTTCGTTTTCAGTGTAGGCACGGCTCTTTCTGACGGCATCCTCAGCTAGTTTTGTGTTTCTTCCTCTTTTTTCAGCAAGCGTGATAATGTATGCGGCTGCATCATTTGTGGCCTTTTCTTCCATTGTTTTATCCATAGACTGTCCGGTTAAAGATACAGCAACTGGATGCGCCACCCCTGTATTTGTCCCCGGTGCCATGACAAAGATATCGCAGGCTATGGAGATAAAAAATCCGGCTGAAGCTGCCCGGGCCCCACTGGGACTGACAAAAGAGACAACAGGCGTTTTTGAGCTCAGGATTCTCTGGATGATCTCTCTCATGGATGAATCCAAACCGCCCGGTGTATTAAAGACTATAATAACCAAGCTTGCATTTTCTTTTTCTGCCTTGTTTATGGTATTCCTGATATACTCTGAAGTAATAGGATGAATAGGAGCATCAACAGTTATCTTTAAAATGGAAGCAAAACTTGCTATAGGAAAAATGGAAATGAGGAAAAATGCAAGTATCCTTTTTTTCATTGTTGTTTCATTATAAGTAGTCATTTAGAACAAGTCAATAATTTATCCTTGACATTTTATCTTCAATAAATTATTTATAATAAATCCATTAGATAAAAGGAGATTCGAATGATTAAGAATGATATCGCCCTTTTTATCGAAAAGAAATCCGAATTTAGCAGGGCAAAATCATTGTTAATCGTAGAGACTATTCTTTCATCTCTTAAGGAAGCTCTTGCAGAAGACGAGAAGATAGAAATCAGAGGATTTTCCAGCTTTAAGGTTGTTAAAAAGAAAACCGGTTATGGAAGGGATATCCGGCGAAAAAAACAGATCAAGATCAAAAAAGGAAAACGGATAAAATTCAGACCTGGACAGGACTTGAAGAATATATAAGTAAAATTAAGTTGAGCTAGAGCCTATAAAGCTTGTTTCCTTAAAAAGAGATGAAGTTGTCGAGAATCCCGCCTCTGATTCCACATCACTTTGTCAGGGCTTTCTCTGTGAAAAGCGCAGCCTGGCTTGATTTATTCTCGCCTGATTTTTTAAATAACTGTTTTAAAGATAAAGTATTATGAGCAAATACAAGACTAAACCGCTGTCGCCTGAAGGTCTAAAAACCTATTCTTTAGACTCAAGAAAAAGTAAAGTGAACATCAAGAATTTTGCACAAGTTTTAGCTCCGGATAAAAGCTATGTTCGATTTGTTAACAGTTTGCCTGACGTCCTGGCAGGAAAAAATTTTAAAGAATTTATTGTTTTGATGAGGAAAGCAAAAAAGGCAAACAAAGCCATTATTTTTGCCCTTGGAGCACATGTAATAAAAGTGGGATTAAACCCAGTTATTATTGATCTGATGAAGGAAGGATGGATCACAGCCTTGGCTTTTAATGGTGCGGGAATCATTCATGATTTCGAGATTGCTTTTGCCGGTCAGACTTCAGAAGATGTTGAGCTTCAGATTAAGAATGGCAAATTTGGCATGGCAAAAGAGACAGGCGAAATGTTAAATGAAGCTATCAATTCGGGAGCAAAAAAAGGTCTTGGCCTGGGGGAATCTGTTGGAGAAAAAATGGCAACCTCAAATCTTCCTTATAAAAACCTGAGCCTTTTGTTTGCTGCCAATAAATTGAATATTCCTGTAACGGTCCATGTTGCAATCGGCACAGATATTATCCATTTTTTCCCGGAAACAAAAGGGGAAAGTTTAGGAAAAACCTCTCTTCAAGACTTTTTCCTTTTTTGTTCTCTGCTGGAAAAGCTTGAAGGCGGAGGTATTTTTATCAATGTTGGCTCAGCGGTGATTTTACCTGAAGTTTTTCTTAAAGCTTTATCTTTTATCAGAAATAAAGGGAGGACGCTAGAGGATTTTTCTACAGCTGTATTTGATTTTATTTATCATTACCGGCCTTATCAGAATGTAGTTAAAAGGCCTCCAGGAGAAAAAGGGAAAGGATTTTATTTTATCGGCCATCATGAGCTTATGGTTCCCCTTCTGGCTGCTTCCCTTAAGTCTTTTTAAGGAATGGATTATAAGTTTTTTTAATTATAATCAGTGTCAAGATACCCGCTCCAGATTTCTCTCATGCCACACAAACTTTATGCTGATTCTTGTTGCTTATGAAATATTGATTTAAGATTGTGTTTGTAATTCTGCAGGTTAAGCTTGCCTAGCTTTTTTCGTTTTTTACGGCATATTTCATTTCATAGTCCAGCATCAAATTTCTGTATACCCTTTCTGTTTGTTCAATGGTGCTCTGAAGAGAGCCAGAGGAATCGATGATATAATCAGCGTATTTCAACTTTTCTTCTGGCGGCATTTGGCTTTTTATTTTATTCAAAGCTTCTGCTCTGCTTATTTGATCCCTTTTCATTAATCTGTCAATTTGGACTTCTTTCCTGCAGTGGGTCGTGATAATCTTGTCGAAAAAATCAGCAAAACCCGCTTCGATTGTTAAAGCTGCCTCAGAGACAAAGATTTTGTAGCGTCCTTCTTTCTTAAGAGTTTTAATGATCTCCTTTTTCTTTTCAAAGACAAGAGGGTGTATCAGTTCATTGAGAAAGGCTTGTTCTTTTTTATTTGAAAATATTATTTTTCCTAATTGAGCCCGGTTTATTGTTTTATCCTTTTTGAGGATTTTTTCCCCAAAGTGGGCAACTATTTTTTCCCAGGCGGGCTCTCCTGGCATTGAGAGATCGTGTGCTATTTTATCTGAATGATGAATGTAGCAGCCAAGTTCTTTCAGTATATTTGCAACCACTGATTTCCCGACTGCTATTCCTCCTGTTAGTGCTACTATCAACATAGTTAAAATTCCATGGCTATATTAAAGAAAAATGATTTAACGAGTTTAGGAAAATAGGGCAAGAAAAAGAGAAGCCATAAAAATAGGAGTCTTTATTATCGATTAACAGCACTGGCTAAGTTTGGGGTTTTACGTTTTATGATGGTTCTTCTTTTTTTAATTCCTCTTCAGGAATGATTTTGAAATCTTTGTGGAAACGGAGAGCAACACCCTGTCTTTTTTTCTCTTTATCAGGTTCTTCAAGACGAACTGTAAGGCCCCCGAGACAAAGCTTCAGATTTTCGCCTCTACTTAGCTCCTTGGGCAGGTCTATAACTAGGTTGAGTTTTGAACCTATAACCACGCCTGAATCAAGACAGAAATAGGCTCCTGTTGAGCTGATATTTTGAACGGTTGTGTGTTCTACAAATATTTTTCCTTTAGAAAGTATTCCTCTAATTTTTGCAGGAAGAGGTAGTACAAGCCGCCATTCTCTTCTGCGGTTGATTTTAGGATCGTAAAGGGTTTTCCTTTTTTTGAGGGATTTTTTGGAAGGCGTTTTTTTTGATGTTGCTTTCTTTGGCATAATTACCTCTTTATTGCCCTCGGTGCATTAAAACAGCGCAGAATTGATAGCATATAACGCGAGCTGGAGTCTGCTGTGCGTGTTGAGCTTAGCGTAAACACTTTTAATGTGGGATCGAACTGTATTCTTGCTTATAAAAAGTGCCTCGGCAATCTCGTCATTGCTTTTTCCTTTTCCAACAAGCCTTAGAACTTGAAATTCTGTTGGAGTGAGCTGGTCAAGAGTCTTTTCTTTAAGGTCTCTCCCAACTACTGAAATTATCCGGTCCATGATACTGCTCATTTTATCGCGAGGAAGCCAGATTTCTCCTCTGTGAATTATATTTATTGCTTCTACTAATTGGTCTGAAGGATCGTTCAAATCGAAGTATCCTCTAACTCCAGAATTCATAAGGCTAACAATTTCCTCATGTGAAGGAATATTTCCAAGAAGCAATAGCTGAGATTTGCCTTTAACGCTTGAAATTTCGACGATTGCTTTACAGACTTCTCGAATATTTGGTAAAGGCTCAGAATTAGCAAAAAGAATAACCTGAGGCTTGAGCTTTTTTATGGACTCAATAAATGAGTCAATCGTGCTTTGCTCTATATTGACAACATTTATATCAGAGGCCCTATCTATAGCTTTTAGGATTCCTGAAAGGATTAAATCCGAAGTGCAGTAAATAAGAATATTGGTCTTTTTTGATTCCACGGCTTGAGGAGCTTTTTTTGTTGTATTTGTTGCTTTTTTGGTAGCCTTCTTCGGGGATTTAGTGTTCTTCATTATTTCCAGATTTTAAGATATGTTATAAAAACAGAAATCTAATGTCAAGGATATTAAGGGAAATGCTCTTTGGGGAAATTAAGGGATCGCCTCTCAACATTTAACATTACAGAGAAAAGGGAAGATTGTTCTTTTTTGTAGGGATTTTATTCATCAAACTCGCAAAAAAAAATAGAAAAGACTAAATGTTTTTTTGAACGCAGTGACGCGGTAATCTTTACCTTTTTTTAAGAGAGAGGCTGTATTTTATAGCCTTTATCCAGCCGGAGAAATATTAGCTGTTTTTTCTTGCCGTTTCGAACAGCCTTAGCGAAACATACATCCCCTGAAACATTAAGCCTGAGTTGACTTTCAAGGAGTATAGTTGTAGGGATATCCAGAGTTAAATTTAATCTGGAGCCGATTATTACGCCGGAATCGAGCTTAAAAGTAGCTTTTTGAGAGCTTATAGAAGTAAGCTCTGTGCGTTCTTGAAACTCCTTTCCTGAAGCATCAACTCCGGATACAAGAGTTGAAATAGAGAGCACGAAGCTTCGTTCTCTCTCCGGAGATCTGGTGGCACCCTCGGTAAAAGGTTTATCAGATAATTTTGCTGACATCATTTTCGCAATAAATTGTGGCATGAAGCAAAAAATTTTTCAATCGCTTTTAAGGATGAATTGTCGGGTGATTTTTTCGTAATTTATCTCATCGTAAGGGGTTATATCTGGGGTTAATTCTTTTTGTTCTTTTATTATTCGCTATCCATTTTTAAGTTGAAAGACAGCTTAAAACTAAACTTTTTTTTACCTATTTTTCTTGTTTGTAAATGAAGTTAAATCCCGCTTTTCTTGACAAAAAAAACAGCTGTATATAGAATGACCGAGAATTAAAATTGTGGAGAATGAAGTGAATAAGAATGAGCGTTTTGTGAAAAAAATCACTCCAAAAAGTGTCGATTTTTCTAAGTGGTATATTGAGATTATTCAAAAGGCTGAGCTGGCTGATTATGCTCCTATAAAAGGTATGATGATTATCAGGCCATATGGTTATGCCATATGGGAAAATATCCAACAATTGGTCGATAAAAGGATAAAAGAATCGGGCCACTCGAATGCCTACTTTCCTCTTTTTATACCTGAAAGTCTCCTTCAGAAGGAAACAGAGCATTTAGAGGGATTTGCCCCCGAAGTTGCCTGGGTTACTCACGGGGGTGCGGATGAGCTTGAGGAGAGAATTGCTGTGCGTCCCACTTCAGAAGCTATTATTGGCAATATGTATGCCAAATGGATCAAGTCATGGAGAGATTTGCCTGTATTGATCAACCAGTGGGCAAACATTGTTCGCTGGGAAAAAGTGACAAGGCCTTTTTTAAGGACGACAGAATTCCTCTGGCAGGAAGGACATACAGCTCATGAAACAAAGGAGGAGGCACAAAAAGAGACTTTGATGATTCTTTCCCTTTATAAAGAATTTGTGGAGACAGAGCTAGCCATCCCGGTGATTTCAGGTTTGAAGTCGGAAAGAGAAAAATTTGCCGGTGCTCTGGAGACGTATGCAATAGAATCAATGATGTCAGATGGAAAAGCACTTCAGATGGGGACTTCCCACAACCTGGGCCAGCAATTTTCCAAAGTTTTTAATATCAGGTTTGAGGATCGGAACCAGAATCTTCAGTATGTCTGGCAGACTTCCTGGGGAGTGTCTACACGCCTTGTTGGAGCTTTGATCATGGCACATGGCGATGATTCCGGACTAAAATTTCCACCCAGAGTTGCCCCTGTTCAGGTAGTGATTGTCCCTATCGCAATCGGGGACTGGAAGGAAAACGTCCTCCCTGTGGCTCAGAATATAAAGAAAGAATTGAAGGAAGATGGGATTAGAGTGAAGCTGGACGATAGAGAAGAATTCACACCTGGCTGGAAGTTTTCTGAGTGGGAGATGAGAGGAGTTCCTTTAAGGCTTGAGATCGGCCCTCGAGATATAAAGGAAAAAAAGGTTGTGATTGTCCGGCGCGATACAGGAAAGAAAGAAACTGTTGCCTGGGAGTCTTTGAAGAAAAAAGTGCCTGAAATTCTCAAAAATATCCAGAAATCCATGTTTGAGATGGTTTTGAAGTTTCAGCGTGAAAACACTTTTAAAGTAAAGGATTATGAAGAGTTTAAGGATGTTTTGGGATCCAAAAAGGGATTCATAGAAACTTATTGGTGTGGAGACCGGGCCTGTGAAGAAAAGATAAAAGAGGATACCATGGCCACTATCCGTGTTATCCGCCTGGAGCAGGATATGGAAGGAAATAAAGGGAATTGTATTTGCTGTCAGAAGCCGGCTAAAAATTTGGTCATTTTTGCTAGAGCCTATTAATTGCCCTGAATTATTCATAAAAAATGCCGATACCTTTTGCAATCACAGCAATATCAGGAAGTTACCCTGATATTGCTGTAAATCCTGTTAAAAAATTTTATGAGAAAAAAGGGGAAAATATTTTTCAAGATAATTTGAGCACGGAATCTTAGAGTTTAGAGTATCTTGGGGTTTTGGACTCAAGGTCTCCATCTTTGTCTTGCGATGAAGAAAATAAATTTTGAAGAAAAAAGAGAAAATATGGTTCAAAACCAGCTTAGAGCCAGAGGAGTTAAAGACAGGAAAGTTCTGGATGTTATGAGAAAAATTCCACGCCATGAGTTTGTTCCCGAGAATATGAAATCCTATGCCTATCAAGACGAGCCTCTCCCAATCGGAGAAGGACAGACAATCTCCCAGCCTTATATTGTGGCATATATGACGGAAGTACTTGCCTTAAAAGGGGCTGAAAAGGTCCTGGAGATTGGAACGGGTTCAGGTTATCAAGCGGCCATCCTTGCTGAGCTTGTTAAAGAAGTTTTTACTGTAGAGGTTATAAGCCCCCTCTCAGTTAAAGCCCAGGAGGTTTTAAAAAAACTGGGATATAAAAATATATATTTTAAAATTGGTGATGGTACTCTGGGTTGGGAAGAAAATGCTCCTTATGATGCTGTAATGGTGACAGCAGCCCCGGCTAAAGTTCCAAAAGCTTTACAGGAACAATTAGAAATTCCAGGAAGGATGGTTATTCCTGTTGGCTCAACATTTCAAGAATTAGTCCTAGTAAAAAGAGAAATGAAAAAATTCAAGAAGAGGAAGCTCCTTCCAGTCCGGTTTGTTCCCTTGATTTCAAAACATTAAATATGTGAGGAAGAGAAATGAAGCTAAACTTAACTTTAAAATTAAAAACTTTAAAAAGAATAAGAAAATTCCTTTTTTCCTGCTTTGTTTGTTGTCTGGTTCTGATTTCAGCCGCTGCTTGCGGGGAAAAATTTATTAAGGTTACTCTCCCTAATAAAGTCTCTATTAAAGCTGAGCTTGCGGATACGCCTGAAGAAAGGCAGCTCGGACTCATGTATCGTGAGGGGATTAATGCAGGTCAAGGAATGCTGTTTATTTTTAAAGAAGAAGCTCTCTATTCTTTCTGGATGGCAAACATGAAAATTTCAATTGATATTATCTGGCTGAATCGAGAGAAGCGAATTGTCCATATTCACCGCCGTGTTCCCCCTTCCATAAGTCCACCTCATCCTTCCTATTCTCCCAAGATTCCAGCAATGTATGTTTTGGAGCTTAAAGCAGGAAGTGCTGATAAAAATAAGTTGAAATTATACGATAAACTCGAGTTCGTCCTTCCTCCTGAACTTCGGAAGAGAGGACAGTCCCCTAAGAACTTCCCTATAATTTAATTTAGACTATCTTTTATCAGGCAGTCCAGTTCCAGTGCAGCATTTTGAGAGGCAACTTTTTCCCCAAGAATTTCTTTTATTTTTAAAAAATGCTGTTTCATCTCTGACCTTACCTCTTCAGAATTAAAGATCCTTTTTGTTTCTTGAATAATTTTTTCCGCGGAAAAATCTCGCTGGATCAATTCAGGGATTATTCTTTTTCCGGCAAGGATGTTCACGATGCTAAAATTATTTATCTTGGTGAGCCAGCGTCCAAAAAAATAGGTCAGAGGAGAGATGCGGTAAAAAGAAATTAGCGGAGTTCCTAAGAATGCGGCTTCAAGATTAGCTGTTCCACAAGCAGAGAGAACCAGGTCACTGGCAGCCATCGCTTCGTAGTGGTTTTTTGTAAGAATTTTCAAATCTTTGAGCGAAGGAGGAAAAAGACTGGAAAAGTAATTTTTATCAAGGTTTTCAGCCAGGAGCAGAACAAATTCAGCATCCCATTCGTTCTTGATTTTCTGAATGGCTTCAGGGAGAACCGGCATATGATATTTTAATTCGCTTTTCCGGCTGCCTGGTAGAACAGCGATAAGTTTTTTTTGGGAGTCTAATCCGTACTTCTCTCTGAATTCTTCTCTTTTAAGGGAGGTTTTTACTTTTTCTATGAGGGGATGCCCGACATAAACAGCGGGAATATTATATTCTTTATAAATTTTTTCCTCAAAAGGAAAAATCAACATCATTTTCTTGATATTTTTTTTTATTGTTTTCAACCTCCACTTTCTCCACACCCATACAGTAGGGCTTATATAATAGAGGATTGGAATTGCGAGTTTTTTGAGTTTTTTGGCAAGGCGGAGATTAAAATCAGGAGAATCGATAAGAACAGCTGCTGCGGGTTTTTTTTGCCTGATTTCTTTTCTAACCCGATTAAAGATTATTTTGATGCGGGGGAGATGAGAAATTACTTCGAATCCTCCAACAACAGCCAGTTCTTCAATCGAGAAAAGGAGGTGAACGCCTTCTGAAGCCATGTGCTTCCCACCGATGCCGAAAAAGTTAAGAGAGGGATTGAGTTTTTTAAATTGATGGACAAGGCTAGCGCCGTATTTTTCTCCTGAGTTTTCACCAGCTACGATGAGAATAGAATCCATCAGTCTTTTTCAGCTTTCCCATAATAAATGATCTCTGGCATTTGCTCAGGGTCCTGTCCGTAAAAGAACAGCCATTTATCGTATGTATCCTGGTTGAAGTAAATTTTTTTAGATTTTTTTGTGGATGAGCTAACGACTCCAATAATCCGAGGATTATCCATCGATGAGATAGCACTTAGAGGGGCAACCAGAACTTTTTGAGTAGACCTTGTCTTTTTTGATGTAACTCCACTGTGGGGAAGGATAACATTCCATTCTCCATTTTCACTCATTGGGTCTTTGTACAGCCTTCGTAGGCATTTCTCCTCAATTAATTCATCAAAAGACTGGGGAAATCTTCCGGGGTTTTTTATCTGGAATAACCGGATGGCCTCCACATATTGTTTTCCTCTGAAAATCAATTCTTGTTCTTTTTCCCGCTGGATCTGAGTTTTCCAAACAGGGATAGCAATGAGAAATCCGATACTCATGATAAAAACAGCGATCATAAGGATAAAGAGTATGTATCCTTTTTTTTCTCTCATGAGTCTAAAAAAATTAAAAGTAGTTTCAACAGAGATTACCAAGTACTGTAGAGAGTTCCATGCAGGGCTTTTTTTTCTGAGCCGGAGAATACGTCTGAAATTCCAACTTCAACATTTTGTGCCAGGTCATCTTCAGAGAGAGTTTGTTGCATTTCTATCCAGGTTTGTGAAGATTTTGTTATGGGATCTACAGGAATTGTTCTCATGTATTCTTCATCAACTAAAGTCTGGAGAGAGGCGGGATATTTCCCTTTATCTGCATAATACTGATTGATCAGTAGTCTCATTTGAAAAAGGTTTTCTTTTAATACAGCTTCTCTTGCCCTGGTAGTAGCAGTTCTGAATTGAGGAAGACCCATGCCAACTAAAATTCCTATCAGAGAGAAGACGATTAAGATTTCGATAAGAGTGAAACCGTTTTTATTTTTTTGTTTAAGTTTATTTGACATCTGTCTACCAATCTTGATATTTGGAACCATCCAGGGCAGTAGCTCTGCTTGTTGTATAAACATCGTAAACATTCTCTCCGCCCCAGACATCTGAATCTGAGTCATCTTGATAAGACCTTAATCCCCATTCATAAGAGTTTGTCATCGGATCTTTGGGGATTCGTCTCAGGAACTTCATAATTTTTGTTTTCTCCTCTTCATCTTCACCATTAACTTTAACCTCTACTCCTTCAACCAGAGTTTTGAGATCTGGGGGATATCCTTCAGTATCTGGGTCAAATTCTATTTTCTTTTCGTCAGCAAGTTTTTTATAAGCATCAATTGCCTCTCTAATTAATCTTAAATTTCTTCTCAGCTCAATCTCTCTTTCTCTTTTTATAGCGGTCTTGGCTAAAGGCATAACAGCGGCAGCTAAAATAGCAAGAATAGTGAGGGTGACAATCATCTCAGTGAGAGTAAATCCTTTTTTATGAATAAAGAATTTTCTCATTTTCCCTAATGCTTTTTTAAAACTATTAAAGTTTATTTTTGTAATCCCGATTTTGATAAAACTAAGATTCTTTTTGTTTTTCCTTATTAGAATCATCAGGACGATAAGAATTTTGTTCTAAAGCTTTTTTGCTTAATTTGATTTTATTATCCTCATCAATAGCAAGAGCCTTAACGCGGACTGTCTGTCCCATCCTGAGCGCATCCCTAATATTCCCGATTCGATGATGGGCGATTTCAGAGATATGAAGAAGACCAACAATATTAGGAAGGATTTCAATAAATCCTCCATATTCCTCAAGCCGGACGACTTTCCCTGTGTAAATTTTGCCAACTTCTGCTTCTATGGTGATATCCTTTATCATTTGTTTTGCTTTTTCTGCAGATTCAATATCAGTAGACGCAATAGTGATCTTTCCACTTTCTTCGATTTCTATCTTGGAATTGGTCTGGGAAATAATTTTTTTGATGATCTTGCCTGCTGGTCCGATAACTTCTCTGACTTTATCTGGATTTATCATCAAATTTATTATCCGGGGTGCATAAAGAGATATGTCAGAGCGGGATTCAGGAAGCGCTTCTTTCATTTTGGCCAGGACCTTTAATCGAGCATCTCTAGCTTTTATAAGTCCCTCTTTTAAAATCTGAATTGGAATGGAGGGAGTTTTTAAGTCCAGCTGGATAGCAGTTATACCCTTTTCTGTTCCTGCGACTTTGAGGTCCATATCGCCGAAGTGGTCTTCTAGGCCGGCAATATCTGTTAGCACAGCATAACGGTTGTCTTCTTTCACTAATCCAATGGAAATTCCAGCGATAATCATAGAAAGAGGGACTCCGGCATCCATTAAAGAGAGAACTCCACCGCAAACAGTAGCCATTGATGAGGAGCCGTTTGATTCCAGAATGTCAGAGACGATACGGATCGTATAAGGGAAAACTTCCTCATCAGGAATAGAAAGAAGAACAGATTTTTCTGCCAGTGCGCCATGGCCTATTTCACGCCTTCCCGGGCCTCTTAAAAAAGCTACTTCCCCCACGCTGAAAGGAGGGAAATTATAATGAAGCATGAATCTTTTTTCACCCGCTTCTCCAAGCCCATCTAATCTCTGGACATCTTCAAATGTACCCAGAGTTACTGTCGCCAGGCATTGAGTTTCACCCCGTGTAAAAAGGGCTGAGCCGTGAGTACGGGGGAGTAATCCGACTTCAATAGAGATTGGCCTGATTTCATCAACGCCTCTTCCGTCTACTCTTTTGCCCTCGTTTAGAATCAAATCTCTTACTAATTTTTTCTGAATTTTATAGAAGATTTCTTTTGTCTCATAAATTTTTTCTTTGTTTTCTTCAGGGATAGGTTCTAACAGGCCATCCAGGATTTTATTTGTTTCTTCTTCTCTATCTTTTTTATTTTGAGTCAGGATAGCTTTGTTCAGAGAGGGATAGATCTCTTTTTCGATTTTTTCTAAATTTGCTTGATCAACCTCCATAGCACTAAATTTTCTTTTTTGTACATGCAATTTATCGTAAAGGTCTTTCTGGGCTTCAATTATTTGGTTAATCGTTTCGCTGGAAAAAGCGATGCCTTCAATGATTTTTTCTTCTTCAATTTCAGCAGCTCCGGCCTCTATCACGACTATTCCTTCTTCTGTGCCTACGACCACCATATTAAGAGAGCTTTCCTCGAACTGTTTCATAGTGGGATTAATAACAAATTCGTTATTAAGATAGCCGACTTTTACTGCTCCGATTGGTGTCGTGAAAGGAATGTCTGAGAAATAAAGGGCAGCAGAGGCTCCGATAATACCCAGAGTATCTGGTTCATTCTCAAGGTCAGCGGAAAGAAGAAGAGCGATAATTTGGGAGTCATAAAAGTAGCCTTCAGGAAAAAGAGACCTTATAGGCCTATCTATCAACCGGCTGACAAGAATTTCTCTTTCTGAAGGTCTTCCTTGTCGTTTAAAGAATCCACCAGGTATTTTTCCAGCAGCATAAGTATTTTCCCTGTAGTCAACAATTAAAGGGAGAAAAGGCTTCACCTCCTTCATTTCTTTCTTGGATGTGGCGGAGACAAACATGATAGTGTCTCCGTAACGAAGGAAGGCTGAACCGTCAGCCTGCTTTCCGATTTTTTTTATTTCGATTGATAAAATGCGGTTGTTTATTTCTAGATTGATTTTATTGTCAGACATTCTGGTCTCCGCGGACGTAGCTTATTTTCTGAGCTTAAGCTTTTTAATCAAATTTTCGTATCGACTGACATCCTGTTTTTTTAAATATTCCAGAAGTCTTTTTCTCCTTCCGACCATTTTCATAAGGCCAGTCCGGGAGTGAAAATCTTTTTTGTGTGTAGAAAAATGTCCGGTTAAATAGTTGAGTCTATTTGTCATAAGGGCAATCTGCACTTCTGGTGAACCTGTGTCAGAGGGATTAATCTTGTGTCCTTTAATTATTTTTGATTTTTCTTCCTTACTCAGCGTCAATATTTTCTCCTTGGAATTATTGTGTAATACTAGCAAAAAAGCTGATGAATGTAAATCTTTATTTATCTATCAGTTTAAGCGTATTTAACTGGGAAAAAGCAAATATTTATTTTGATAAGTTCAAGAATTTTTTTCTTTGAATAAGCTGACGAGCATATTTAGAGTCAAAACCTCCCATTGTATTTTTTACCTCTTCTAATTTGCTGTCGATCTCGGCAAGAGTCATTTTATTGATCTTTTTGTTCTTGGGGCCGGCAACAGCTGGTGCTGTTTCAGGTTTTTCTGTTTCGGGCTTTTTCTCTGGTTCTGGCGGTTTTTCTTCTTTTTCTGGTGGTTTTTCAACTTCGGATTCAGCTTTTACTTCTTTAGCCTCCTCTGGTTTCTCTTCAGGAGGTTCTTTTTCTTCAACTTTTTCCTCAGCAGGCGGGGTTACTTCCTCGGCTGCTTTTTTCTCTTCTGGAGCCTCAGGTTCTTCAACTTTTTCTGGCTCGGGTTTTTCTGTTTCGGGCTTTTTCTCTGGTTCTGGCGGTTTTTCTTCTTTTTCTGGTGGTTTTTCAACTTCGGATTCAGCTTTTACTTCTTTAGCCTCCTCTGGTTTCTCTTCAGGAGGTTCTTCCTCTTTAACTTTTTCCTCAGCAGGTGGTTTTGCCTTTTTGGCTGGTTTTTTATCACCTCCAGCTGCAGAAGCTTTTTTTTGCTTCAGTTCTTCTTCTTTTTTTGCCTTAGGAGATTCTTTTTTCTCTGGGGCTTTTTCCTTAGTTTCGATTTTTTCTTTTTTCTCTTCAGCCATTTTTTATCCTTTTAAAATTTATCGTTTTTGCGAGGAGCGAATTGAAGCTGCTATCTCACAATTGCTAAACACATAAATCAATAAAAACAAATTACTGATTATGTAGGTTATCAAAATTTAGCCCATAAGGGCAATTGTTTTTTTTTAAAGGTGTACTCATTTGGAAATTTCTTTTTTTTCAGTGATGAAGGATTAGCGTGAAAAATCAAAACGGAAACTCAGATATTCCCAAATACTATATTAAACAAACACGGAAAAAGATGCTTGCTTCCCGTTTCGAATCTTGCACAAGAATAATGAATTTAGTATAGTCGTTGGACATGTATATATTTTATTCATTTCTACTTTTTTTATCTTTTTTTATTTATATTCCCATGTATTTTCTGAGAATAAAGTTAATAAGAAGAGAGCGGCTTTTTCTTCGGGAAAGATTGGGATTCAGGCTGCCAGGAAAGAAGGACAAGAAACCGTCTCTTTGGATTCATGCTGTGTCTGTGGGTGAGGTCCTCTCGCTCCAGAATTTAATTAAAAAGATTAAGGAAAGGCATCCTGATTGGACTATTTACTTCTCCACCCTAACAAATACCGGAATGCGAGTTGCTAAAGAGAAACTAGTGGATGCAGATTTTATTTTTTTTATTCCTCTGGATTTTACGTTTATTATCCGGAAATTTTTAAATGTCTTGGAACCAGACGTTTTTGTCCTGGCTGAATCCGAATTTTGGCCAAACCTCTTAAGGGAAGCAAAAAGGAAAACGGATAGCGTTCTTCTTATCAACGGAAGGATTTCACCTCAGTCATTTAAAAGGTACTTCAGGTTCAAATCTTTTTCGAAAAAAATATTAAAAAATATAGACCTTTTCCTTGTACAAACAGAAAACGATAAAGAGAAATTGGAGAAAATAGGTGTAAATCCCGCTGAAGTCAAAGTAGTCAGCAACTTGAAATGCGAGGTGAATCTGCCTCTTCTGACTGAGGGAGAACTCTTGAGTCTGAAAAAGAATTTGAGCATTCAAGAGACAAAAAAAATAATTGTTGCAGGAAGCACCCGAAAAGGAGAAGAGAAGAAACTTCTTGTTGCCTACACTAAAGCGAGAAGCAAAAGAGAAGACCTCCTGTTGATTATTGCACCCCGTCACCCTGAAAGGTTTGATGAGGTGGAAAAAATTTGTCAAGACTTCCCCTTTAAAGCCATTAAAAGGACACATGTTTCGCCTGAAACACAATGGGATATTTTGGTACTAGATACAATAGGTGAACTGGCTCAGTTTTATGCTCTTTGTGACGCTGCATTTATTGGAGGCAGCCTGGTGCCCTGGGGAGGTCAGAATCTGCTTGAGCCAGCCTTTTATGGAAAGCCGGTTTTTTTTGGGCCTCATATGGAAAATTTTTCTTTTTTGGCTGAAAAATTCGTTCAATCAGGAGGAGCGCGAATAGTCTATAAAGAAAAAGATTTGGTTAATATGTTCCTGATGAAGAACGATAAGTTTTTTAAAAAAATGGGGAAAAGGGCAAAAGAGGCTTTGAATTCGTTAAAGGGCGCTACCGAAAAGACCCTTAAAGCTATAGAAAGCTTTATGGCAGAGTCTTAACAAATGTTTAAGATGAATAATTTTCCAAAAAGTATATGTGTTGTTTTTTTGTTTGTTTTTTTATTTGTTTTCCCCTTTCAAGATTTCCTTTTTGCAACGAACCTTTCCGA
Organism: Candidatus Aminicenantota bacterium; assembly: GCA_016783445.1. Classification (GTDB taxonomy): domain Bacteria; phylum Acidobacteriota; class Aminicenantia; order Aminicenantales; family Aminicenantaceae; genus JADHWO01. Next base: position 2,664 of record JADHWO010000047.1, on the reverse strand, counting down.
GAAAGATAAGCTTAATGAGAAATTTTTTATAAATTTTAAGGATGATTTTACTGATGTTCTTGTCTCTCCGACAAAATGGAAGAAAAAGGATTTCTTAAATCTCTCTGCTGTCCTGGGAGCTGGATTCCTTCTTTATGCTGTTGACCAGGATATCCATCAATGGTTCCAGGACAACCGGAGCCCGTCATCCGATGATGTCTTCAATGTTTTATCTTTTTTTGGCCATGGAGGTGCAATAACCGGGCTGATAGCAGCTTTATATGCTACTGGTGAGCTTTCTCACAACAATAGCCTGAGAAAGACAGCTCTTCTGAGCCTGGAGAGCTGGCTGACAACCGGGATTATAGTAACAGGCTTAAAATGTGTGACAGGAAGAGCCCGTCCTTATACAGATGAGTCCAGCCACACTTTTTACCCATTAGCCATAAAGTCGAGATATTATTCCTTTCCTTCAGGCCATGCCTCATCGGCATTTGCTGTTGCCACTACGATTGCCCATCAATCAGAGAAATTGTATTTCGATATCCTGGCTTACAGCCTGGCAACTCTGGTTGCAATATCCAGGGTTCATAATAATAAACACTGGCCCTCCGATGTATTAGTGGGCGCATCTATTGGCTATTTTGTTGCAAAAAAGATTTGCGCTTTAGACCGTAAACGGAATTCAACCAAGGTGAATGTCAGCTTCCAGTTTTCTCATCAGAGGCAGGCTTTCTCTATTACTTTTGTTTTTTAAACCAACTCTTTTCATTTTTCACTTATCATCTGCTAGACTTCTTTTTAAGGATTTTATATAGTTCCGGTATGCAGTTTTAGAGGTGAAAAAATGAAAAAAAATATCACTCGTAGGGATTTTTTAAAAAAGTCATCAAAGGCTGTTGCGGCAGCTGGTCTTGGTGGCTGCGGAGTCCTGCTTAAAGGATGTACTTCAAAGCAGGATTTTGATCTTGTCATAAAGGACGGTTATATCTTTGATGGATTGGGAAATGAAGCATTCAAGGCTGACATAGGAATAAGCGGAAGTTTCATTCAGGAGATCGGAAAAATATCAAGCTCCAGTGGCAAGTCTGTTGTGGATGCTAATAATCTTGCTGTCTGCCCAGGTTTTATTGATGCTCATGACCACACTGATATGCAGCTTCTGGTTAATCCTAAAGCAGAAAGTTCAATCCGTCAGGGCATCACAACTCTGGTTAGTGGGAATTGTGGAGGTTCGCCATTTCCCATTGCGGAAAAAATTTATGAAGAAATGAAAGAAGATTTGAAGGCATTCTACCAGATTGACCTTACATGGAAGGATATTAAGGGTTTTTTTGCTAAACTTGAAGAGAAGGGGATGGCTTTAAATTATTCCTCCTTGGTTGGACAGGGAACAATCAGAGGGGCTGCAGTGGGATTTAATGACCGCCCTCCAAAAGAGGAAGAACTTGAAAAAATGAAAAAAATGGTGGCTGAAAGTATAAAGAACGGAGCTGTAGGATTATCCACCGGGCTTGAGTATGCCCCGGGAAGTTATGCTAAGAATGATGAGATAGAAGAATTATGCAGGGTAGCTGCATACTATGGCGGAGTTTATGCAACCCATATGCGGAATGAGGGAGATTACTTGCTTGAGTCTCTTGACGAGGCGATTGAGGTTGCTCGTAAGACAGGCATTAGTCTTCAGATTTCCCATTTTAAAATTGCTTACCCCCGGAATTGGCACAAAATCGATGCTGCCTTAGCCAGGGTAGAGAAGGCAAAGGAAGAAGGTATTTCCATTTTCTGCGACAGGTATTCTTATATAGCTGGCTCCACAGGTCTCAGTTACTATTTCCCTCTCTGGGCAAGGCAGGGGACAACGGATGAATTTTTAGCCAGGCTGAAGGACCCTGCACTTGACGATAAACTCCGTGCCCATTCAGCTGAGGAAGAACTAAAACTCGGTTCCTGGGATAAAGTTGTCATATCATCTGTGGTTTCTGAAAAAAACAGACAGTTTGAAGGGAAAAGTGTACTCCAAGGCGCAAAAGAAAAAGGGAAAAGTCCTTATGAGTTTATGAGGGACATCTTGATAGAGGAAAGAAACAGGGTAGGCATGGTCACGTTTATGATGAAAGAGGAAAATTTAAAGAAAATTCTCGCTCATCCTCTGGTGGGAGTTGGTTGTGATGGCTCGGCTATTGCACCCTACGGTATCCTGGGTAGAGGGAAGCCGCATCCCCGGCATTATGGAACTTTTCCACGGGTACTGGGTAAGTATATTCGCGAAGAAAAGATAGTCCCTATGCCCGAGATGATAAAAAAGATGACCTCTTTACCTGCCCGGAAATTTGGTTTTACGAAGAGAGGATCTCTGGAGAAGGGATATTTTGCTGACCTTGTTATATTTGATGAAGATAGAGTTATAGATAAAGCTACCTGGACAGATCCTCATCAATATCCTGTTGGAATCGAGTATGTTCTGGTTAATGGAAAAATTGTAATTAAAAGTGGGGAACACACGGGGAGCTTACCTGGAAAAGTATTGAGAAAAGAAGTGAAGGTTTGATACCAGCAGTTCCATAATAAAATAATGAAAAAGGTTTTCTATTTTTTATTTCTTTTTATATTTCTGAGCCCGGTTTTTCTTTTGTCTCTCCATCAAGAGAAACTCTTAACACAATCTGGCGTGGCTGTGGAACT
>JADHWO010000046.1 GCA_016783445.1 Candidatus Aminicenantota bacterium | reverse complement strand
CCTGTGTGAAGGTCACAAGCCCGTGGTTCAATAAAAATCTGATCACCTACTAAAACCGGACGTGTGCGGTAGTTTATAGGACGTGACCAGAGGACTTCACCTGTTTTAGCTGACAAAGCAGTGAGACGCCGCCACCGTAAGCTTCCATTTTGAAACCTCCAGGCATCATGGTCTCCCATATTCCCGAAAAACAATAACACTTCATCGTGATAAGCTGTCCCCATTGTGTCTCCACCACATCCCGTAAAATCCAGGGTTTTTTCCCAGAGCATTTTACCTGTAGCCGCATCGAGACAGAAAACGTTCCTCACATCTGCATCCTCGAAGGAAAATTTCTCTATTTCGCTTTTTTCGTATAGTCCCTTCTTGACAAGCTTCTGCACATCTTCGAAAGAAAGTTTTTCTTCCTCCTTTAAAACCCTGCTTTCTTCATATATTCCCTTCCTTATGAGCTCCTGTCTGTATCCAAGGGCACGCCTCTTTTGAAAATTTGTAACCTTGTTATCGGAAAAAAAGATTTTTCCTTCTCCGATACTTACTGTAATGTGCGCAATCTGGTTTCCCTGATGTTTCCATAACAATTTTCCCGTTTCAGGATTCATTGCAAAAACCATGTCGCTGAGCATGACGTTTTCGCTCAATGCACCTTTTGAGCTTTCGTAGATTTCCCAGTCAGGAAAATCTGCCATAAAACGCCAGAGTGTCCCGGATCTTTTGAAATACTCCCAGAGTCTCTCATCCGGAACAGGATATCTGGATACTAACTCCTCAAATTCTTCCCCATACTCTTCCCTATATTCCGGAGGAATATCCTTAATATTCTTCCATCTTCCATTATCAATAAGGATTTCCCGTAAAGCGAAATAATCATTATTTAAAGGCACTGCTCTTGATCCGTAGAGAGTGTTATCTGTAAAAGACACATATCCCCAGCGGTGCGAGCTTCCATCATGAGAGGAAGGAATTTCGAGCACTCGAATCGTTTCACCTGTAGCAGGGTTCAGACAGTAGCACTTGTCGTGAGCAGCCACATAAAGGCTGTCCTCAGTAGCTACGAGGTTTCCTCCGTCCACATCCGCTCTTGGGCGGACAGCGCCGGGGATTTCTCTTTCCCAGAGGAGTGTGCCGTTAAAAGCGTTATAAGCCATAATAACTTCCTCTCCCTGGATAAAAAGGCGCCCATTAATTGATACGGGGCTGGCTGCTTTTGAATGCCGTTCTACCATCTTCTCAGAGCCCGGTTCTCCAAACCACAGTACTCCAAGCGGCCCTTTAACCAGTTGATCCATAGAGCATGCTGTATTTTGAGGGTTGCCGTATTGCCCTGTCCAGCTTCCACTCCCTTCTAATTTTCCTCTGGTGACTTTTGCCCAGATTCCATTATCTTTAGTAACTTCTGGTTCTGCTGCCCCGGACTGTCTCAGCCATCCGAGAAGGTCTTGTTTCTCAAGCGATTTTGTCTCTTTAGATATTTCAACAGGCTGACCAAAGTACGCTTTGCCTCCATATGGTTTCAGAACACGGAGCATTTCTTCAGGAGAGGCGTCTATTTCACCGGACGTCATCATCTCTTCAGATACAATGAGGTCGGCAAAATAATCCGGAAGCGTTGATAAATCCCATTGCTCGACTACAACTCTGGAACCATATAATCCGGCGGCATCCAGTCTTTTTTTAGCTGATGCAGCCTTTTTCTTATCCTTTTCAATACCGATAATTTTCAGCTCGCTTTGTTTTGAAAGCTCAAAAGCAAGTCTTCCTGTACCACAGCCGAGAACAAGACAGTAACCTTTTTTAATACCTGTTTCATTCATTATTTTTTCTGCTGTGGAACTATATATTGGACTTAACTTGTCATTCCTGTAAGGGGAAGAATTTATGGGAGGGCTGACTTCTTTTGCTCTGGGTATCCTGCCTTCCCCAAAACAGTAGATGTTGCCGTTATCCGTACTGACAAAAAGATTTCCATCAGCAACTGCAAGCCCCTGGGCTTTGCCCTGTACTTCTGACTTCCAGAGTTCCTTACCGGTCTGTGCCTCTACACAGACAATTATTCCCTTGCCGCCGGCAAAGACTTTATCACCTGCAAGAATGAGAGAACTCAGGTTTTCATTAAGATACTCCCATCTGCACAGTGTGGCTTTTAATTGTTTTTCCTCTTCGGCTAAATCAAAAAGCTTTTTTTCAATATTTTCTATTATGGGATTTTTGATCTTTTCTTCTTCCTCTTCTATTTCTTCTTCTTTCTCCACCTCGAAGATTTTCTTCCGCACATCCGAGAGCCTGTTTCTTAAAACCTGCCCTTTTTCTGCAAGCACATTCAATTCTCTGCCTCGAATAATCAGGTATTTTTCCCGGTCTAAGGCAAATAGCCCGTTTTCTGTAACAGTATAGGAGACATCAGAAGTTACAACCAGGTCAGTTCCTGGAAACCATGCGTGCATATCATCCATATAACTTTTTCCCTTCCCTGTTTGCTCGTCATAAGCTCTTTTTGCCGGCGAGCCTGAATGGTCCACTCCTGCAACAAGATTGCCTTCATCAAGCAATGCCCATGTCCCGCCCACTTTTGCTCCGGGCAGGAGGTAGTAGAGAAACTGTCCGCTCTTGCGGCCAAAGGCTGCGGGCATAGCTCTTCCGGAGGGCACATAGAGTATGTTTTTGGAAGCAATCAAATAGCTCTGAGGTGATATGCCGCCATAAGCCAATTCATGGGCACGGTCACCAGTAGTATCGTTTTTCCAGAAAATACTACCGTCTCTGGCATCTAAAGCACATATATAAACTCCTTCATAAGGGAACACACCTGCGCCAAAATAGACCGTTCCGTCGTCAATTAAAATACTTGTTCTGACAGGCCATAGGGATATCATCCTTCCATTTCCAAGTAATTTTTCGCCGCCTGGACCGGGTCTGTATTTCCAGATCAATTTCCCGGTCTTTGCACTAAGGCAATAGACATAACCATCATCAGAGCCTGCATAAATCCGGTTTTTCCAGATAGTAGGAGCAAAACGGACAGGCCCTTCTGTGAAGAAAGTCCACTTTATCTGACCTGTTCTGGCATTTAATGCATAGACCTTGTTATCCACTGATGATCCGAAATAGACAATTCCCCTGGCTACAGTGACGTGATATGCGCTGTCAAAGTGCGACCTTTCCATCTCTTCCCCGGGCTTTGGCCAGGCTGGCCTCGGGGCGTGAGTTGGCTTAAACGTCCATCGAAGCGCTAGTGGTGCGGTCAATTCCTCTGTTGTAATACCGCTTCGTGTTATATCATGCCGATACGTTGTCCAATCCTTGGCTTTACGAGTTAAACATGCAACATAAAAAACAACAATGGCGGCAAGACCAATGGACACAACAAATTTTATCCATGTCTTGATTGAAAGTTTTTTATATTTCATTTACGGGCTCCTTTGAATAATTCAGGTTAATTGCTTACGGAAAATTTCTCGATATGCCCTTTTTCTAAGTAAATGATACGATCAGCATATTGATTTACTGCTTTCCCATGGGTCACAACAATTACCGTTCCTCCGCTGTGGCGAAACTCTGCCAGGCGGCTGATAATTTCTTCAGAATTTTCAGGATCAAGATTGCCTGTGGGCTCATCAGCCAGGATAATTCTTGGGTTTTTGAGCATTGCCCTGGCAATGGCAGTGCGCTGCTTCTCCCCTGCGCTGAGCTCAAAAGGTTTGTGATACATTCTATCCGTCAGGTTTAAACGTTTTAGTAATTTTTCCGCATCAACACTTCTAATTTGAACTTTTCCGACACCAGCAGGCAAGAGCACGTTCTCAATGATATTTAAGTAGGGAACAAGATGAAACAGTTGGAATACAAATCCGATGTTTTTTGCCCTGAACTCAGCTCTCTCTTTTTTGCTCATTCTATAGATATCGCGCTTACCAGCGATAACCTGGCCTTCGGTCGGACGGAGCATCCCTCCAATAGAAAGCAGTAATGTTGTCTTGCCACTGCCACTTGGCCCGCGGATAACGATAAACTCACCTTCTTTAATATGAAGGCTGACCTTATCAAGAGCTTTGATGTCTCCCTGTTTTGTGCGATAGATTTTGTTTACATTTTCAAGGAGAACCATGTTTACTCCTCCCTTAGAATGTGGGCAGGATCCTGTGTAACTGCTATCATTGCCGGGATGAAAAACGAGAGTGCACAAATTACCGGCGAAGCAGCAAGCGCCCAGTATAATAATTCAATTTTGGGCGTTATCATATTCGCAGTGACCTTGAATACCCCAGGCCCGAACTTAAGAGCCAGGCCTGTTCCAAAAACAAAGCCAAAAGCAGCTCCCATTAATCCTATTGTTACAGCTTTACCAAGAAAGAGAAAAGCGATTTTACCTGAACCAAAACCTAGGGCCCGCATAATGCCTATCTCCTGCCGTCTTTCCCGTACATTCATTAAAGCTAAAATTCCAATCCATGCCATACATACAGCTATAACAAAAGGGATAATAAATCCGAAATACTTTTCAGCCATCAGTCTCTGGTTTTCGCGGGCTTCCGCAATTGATTGAATCAAGATAACTTTAGCATCAGGGAGTACTTTTGCGAGCTGTTTCCGCAGCAAAGCAAGAGAATTAATGTTTTTATTATCAACTAAACATAAACACTGTAATGCTTTAATTTCATTAATCTTATTTTGTTTATTTAGAAGGAGCTGCGCATCGAGAAGATGGACGTAGATACGGATATCATCCTCGCTTCCGCTCTCTGAGAGAGAATGAGCGATTGTAAAAGGTTTTCCAAAGATATTTATCTTATCACCATTTTTAAGCCTCATGTTTTGTGCCAGTTCAAATCCTATGTAAACTGTTCCTTGTTGTATTGAAAAACCCATTGGACTCTTTTTCTTTCCTGGAGGAGATATCTCCGGTGCAATTCCTGTTAAAAAAACTTCTCTGCCCTGCCAGAGTATTTTATCTTGAAGTATAGCTGTTAAGTGAGCATAAGATAGGCCTTCCTGGGAGGCCAAATCATAGACATAGCTCTCGGGCATTGTATGTTCCGAATATCCTAACTTCCAAAACTTCTCCATATCAGTTTTTTTTGGAATAATACGGAGATTAAATCCTATGTCTCGCATCAGGCGGATCGTCTCATCTTTTGAAGCCTGGCCAGTAGTGAAAAAAGATACAAATAAAACAACTGCTGTTATAACTGCTAACAAGCTGAGAAGGAAATTCAATTTTCTCTGTTTTATCTCTTTAAGAATGAGGTGAAAGGTTGTCAAAATAATTTCTTCCGTGCTCGAAGCAAAATAAAGATTCCTCCTGCCAGGACCAGAAAAACAATAAAGCCTGATATAAGGAATATTATTTTTAATTTTAGCCCTGATTTGGAAGGAGATGTAAGTTTACGATATATTGCTGGTGAGATTTTAGCCTTTTCCGGTTCACCTTCAAATCCGAAAAGGTCCTCGCTGTATTCAGATAGAATATCTTCCAAACTCCTTGTGCTTCCAATATCCTCTTTTTGTGTGAAAAAATCAAAAGACATGATGCTGCTCATCTCTGTTTTTACCATTGGATTTTCCGCATCGAAGCCAAGAAATTTTACCACATCGGACTGCATTTTTTTATCCCATCTGAGAGGAATCAATGAGCCTGTCATCCATTTTTTATCAAGTCCGCAGTCACAAGCCAATCCAATTATGGGAAGTAAACTCAACAGACTTTTAGATGTAATCTGTTTGCCTTTGAGAAGAGGGCCAATCCTCCGTCCTCTCCCATAGATAACCGCTACATGCGGTTCGTTCACTTGATATCCATCCGTATTAAGGCTCCATAATAAAATCTTTTCTTTTGAAGCTTTTTCCTGAGTTATTACAATTATAAGAGGCGGTTCTTCAATACGTTTTGGAAGCTGTCCCATTATTCTGGTTATTTTCTGGGCAGCACTGTTTATTATCTTGTAGGCTCTTGTATTCTCCAGCGTTTCTTTCCCTTCAATCAAAAGAACTACACAGTATGCTTTAACAATGTGCTCTAATATTTTTTCTCTTATTGAAGAAGAAACAACATTTTCAAGAGCTGGACGTAAAGTTTCTTTAAATGCTTTGTTGGGAACAGAAATTGGGAGAACCAATGACCTCCCCTCCGGTGAAATCAGGATTGCTGCCGGGGATGATTTTATTTCCCAAAAATGGAAATATTCCATGGCAGGATGATTCTTTTTTTGGTCTATATTGATGATTTCAACCTCAATATTGCTATCCAGGAAAGTAGCATATGATGTTTGCTTAAATGTGGTGATAATTTTTTCCGGGGTATCATTCTGAATATAACAATACAGGCGATAGGGATTGGGTACTATGTTTACAAAACCAATATCTCGGACATTATAAATGCAGCCAGACACTTTTAAAGAGCATAAAATATAGACGAGCAGAGTCATAACAGGCAGAATTGTCTTTCTTCGAATTTTCATTCAATCCAGCCCGGCTGACTGTTTATTAATCTCTGAATCTAATTCTCTGTTAATATATCAAAAATGTTAATTCTTTATTATGTATATGTATAACAAACACCTAAAGACAGACCGATCAGAAAGATAAAGGAACAATCCTTATTATTTATCGTACCAGTGGTCTTGAAGAATGGACGCTTTCCTGGTGAATTTCCTATCACCAACAGTTAGAACAAATTTGTACTCACCTAATCCTGCTGGACTGGAGACAAAATTGATATCTCCTCTGTAGCGGTATCCATATGATCTATATCGCTCTGTCATTTCCCGCATTTCTTTCTTCTCCTCTTCTGTTCGTTCTCTGCGTTTTGTCATGTTCCAGATGGCTTTATTTATTCCTCCGTCACTGCTGCCTTTTATCTCATTGATGAGCATGTTGCCTTTGTACACAGAAATTTTCACATCGCCTTCAACTTTATTTTTTAAGTAGTAATTAATCACAATTCCATTGGGCTCGCTTTGTCCATCATAGTTGGATGAGCTGGAGTTCATTCTTCTGGGAGCAACCCACTTGATATTTGACTCTATATTAAAAAGATAAACATCCTCAGCCATAACTTCAGGTGTTAATTCCTGTAAAGGGGAAATATCCGTGATAAAGATTCCGCGTCCATGTGTTGCAACCACAAGGTCATTTTCCCTGGGGTGAATGACCAGGTCATGCACCGGTTGTGTCGGCATATTGGTCTTCATTTTTGTCCAGTTTTTTCCGCCGTCTATGGATACATATACAGCAAATTCGGTTCCTACAAAGAGCAGGTTCGGGTTTTTGTGGTCTTCTTTAATCACGTTAATTGGCTCATTTGGAAGGTTGCTTGCGATGGAAGTCCACGTCTCTCCATAATCTGTTGTTTTGTAGACAAAGGGCCTGAAGTCATCCCTGCGGTATCCGGTATAAGAGACATAGGCTGTACCCGCATCATGATGTGATGCAACAACCCTGCTCACCCAGTATGCAGGATTTCCGGTGATGCGGTCATTGAGTTTTGTCCAGTTTTTTCCGCCATCTCTTGAAAGCTGGACATTTCCGTCGTCCGTTCCTACCCAGAGCACTCCTTCAATAAGAGGTGATTCATCAATTGTAGTAATCGTACAGTATTGAATATTCCCGTCTCCACCTTTTCCTGTAGTGAGTTTCTCTGGATCGTTAGTGGTCAGGTCAGGGCTGACTTCTTCCCAGTATTCTCCACGGAACGGCGATTTCACCAGGATGTTCCCGCCATGGTAGATCACATCGCTGTTGTGGGGAGAAACCAGAATTGGAGCATTCCAGTTCCAGCGAGGTTCTCGTTTTTGTCTGCTGTATGCGATGGATTTCCTTTCCCCTGTTTGGAGGTCCATTCTTTGAAGAGGGCCAAACTGTGACTCGTTATACAGGTAACGGTTTGTTTTCTGGTCAAACACGTTATACATGCCGTCACCACCGCCCACATTCTGCCAGTCTTCAAGCTGAATAGGTCCGCCGCCGCGCTTGGTGCTGGGTCCCATATGTGAGCCGTTATCCTGTAGGCCTCCAGCCACACGATAAGGATAGGACATATCCACGCCTACTGCATAAAACTGAGCTAATGGTAAAAAATCAGGGTGATACCAGTTTTTACCTCCGTCATAAGTTATCCCCATGCCGTGGTCGTAGCCGAGAAGCATGTGGTTTGAGTCTTTAGGGTTGATCCATAAGGCATGGTCATCACCACCAAACCTTAAAGGACGCCCCTGCCAGGTTTTTCCACCGTCTCTTGTTCCCCAGGATGCAGCGCTTAAAACATGGACAACTTTGTCATCGTTGGGATCGATTATTATCTGACCGTAATAGTATGCAGGAGCACCACCAATGCTCTGCTTATCAGGGCTTACTTTTTTCCATATTTTTCCGGCATCGTCAGAACGGTAAACTTCGCCTCCGATCATCCCCCGGCTTGATTTACCTTCAAGTAATTCCTTCTCTCGCTCTTCGTCCGACATTCCGAGTTTATTTGCGTTTTCAATTGTAGCATAGAGGATGTTCGGATTTTTTTTGTAGACATCAATTCCGATCCTACCGAGCATTCCTCCGGGCAGCCCGCCAGCGAGCTTTGTCCATGATTTACCGGCATTAGTTGTTTTGTAAATCGCGCTGCCCGGTCCACCCAGATTAAACGTGTAGGGCTTACGGACTTTATCATACGTTGCTGCATAGAGTATTTTATTATTAGTTGGATCCATCACAACATCAACCACGCCGATGTTTTTGCCGCGCACAACCACATCCAGCACTTTCTTCCAGGTTTTACCGCTATTTGTTGTTTTGTACAATCCCCTTTCGGGATTCTCCGAATAAAGGTGTCCGAGGGCTGCAACATAGAGGATTTTTGGATTTTTTGGGTCAATCACGATGCGGCCGATATGGTGGGATTCTTTAAGCCCTATATTTTTCCAGGTTTTACCTGCATCTGTTGACTTGTATATCCCATCTCCCCAGTATGCGCTTCTCGAGTTGTTGCCTTCCCCTGTTCCGACCCAGACAATATTTGGATTAGAAGGATCAACAGCGATATCGCCAATAGAGAAAACTTTCTCATGGTCAAAAATCGGCTTAAAGGTTATCCCGTTGTTTGTTGTTTTCCACAATCCTCCGGATGCGGTAGCTGCATAAAAAGTATAAGGCTGCTGTTTAGGAACTGCAAAATCCACAAACCTTCCACTCTGCCGTGTTGGTCCGATACTGCGGTAAGAAAAATTTTTCAAGATCTTTTCGCCCGGCGTCTGAGAAAGAGTGTTAGAAGGCACAATCAAAGTGCAGCAGAATATCGCAAGGACAATCAGAAATTTTAAGTTTGAATTACGGTTTTTCATAGACTTCCTCCTTGATTGATTTAATGGTTTTTTTAATTGGTTTAAAATACATATAAAAAAGTTGGAAACTTTTAGGCAGTTCATGCTAAACAATTTGTAAAAAAGTAATAATAGCTAATATCATAGAAAAAATAAAGGTCAATGCAGAATAAAAAAAATAAGCTTATAGACCTCAGGAATAAATTTCAGATAAAATATAATCCTGGAGGAAAAGATGGAAAATTTGATTCGCTCACGGAAGTTATATATTTACTCAGCAATTTTAGTTTCTGTGATTTTCTCCTCTGTCTATTCTGTTTATGCAAAAGAAATTCCATACGGAACCGGCTCCTGGCAGTCAGATACGCTTGGCAACCACCGTGTTGTCATCCGGGTTTCTGAAAAGGCTGATGCTGTATGGATTCATATCCCCTGGCGGCGAAGAGATCATAATCCTGAGAAAAAAAACATCATTATTATTGAAGCAAAAACAGGTGCACATGTGAAAAATATTAGCCGCATAAAAATCAACAGAGAATTTGGAGATTTGGTCTTTCAGCCCCGGAGCGTACCCGGTGAGTACTATGTTTATTACATGCCATATATAATGTCAGGCCGGAATTATCCCAAGGTGAATTATCAGAAACACGCCTCCACTGCCGATTCTGCCTGGCTTCAACGTAACGGCTTAACCTCAGGCAGGCGAGCCCTTTTAAAAAGAGATAATTTCCCTCAGGCGCAGGTTGTTGAAATACAGTCCATAGATGAATTTAACAGCTTCTATCCTATGGAAGTTATCGCTACCGCAGAGGAGACAAAAAGATTGCTCGAGCGCAATCCGCAATCCCCCTATCTTTTGTTTCCGGAAGACCGAAAATACCCCATCAGGATGACCGAAAACCTGCCTTTTTTATGGATTAAAAAAGGGCCTCAAAGTGTATTCAGAGGCGGTGCGGCACGGGGGGAGTTTTATGTCTTTCAGATCGGATTTTATGCCGCGAGAAAATCAGTTGAAGATATCGATGTATTGTTTTGTGATATAAAAAACTCGGCAGCCGGAGCTGCCATCCCCTCCTCAACTTTCCGCTGTATTAATACAGGTGGAATCAACTGGGACGGCGAAAAATTTGATAAAATCTGTGCAGTTAAAAAAGGTGAAGTTTATCCTTTATGGTGTGGTCTCCAGATTCCAACAGATATCCCTCAAGGCAGATATGAAGGAGTGGTGACCGTGGCTCCCAAAGGGATGAAAGAATCTCAAGTTAAGCTCATCCTCAATGTCAAGAAAGAAGTCTTAAAAGATGCAGGCGACAGTGAGCTCTGGAGACATTCACGATTACGCTGGCTTGATTCAAAGATTGCTTTTGATGACAACATTGTCCCGCCGTTTACTCCCATGAGAGTCAAAGACAACACAATAAGCTGTCTTGGAAGGAGTGTGACAATTAGCAAGACAGGATTACCAAAAAGGATACAAAGCATGTTTTCTCCTGAAGTGACACATATTCTTAATGCAGGCCGGGATATTTTATCTTCTCCAATAGAGCTGATTGTGGAAAAAACGGATAATCAAATTTTATCGTGGGAAGGAAGAGGAGCAACAATAGTAAAGAAAAAACCCGGTGCAGTTGCCTGGGAATCAAAATGTTATGCAGGAGAATTTTTTTTAAACTGTTATGCCCGGATGGAATTTGATGGATATGTCGAGTTTAAAGTTATATTAAAGACGTCAAAAACAACTGAAGTAAATGATATTCGCCTAAAGATTCCAGTATTAAAAGATATCGCTAAATACATGATGGGGATGGGTGTTAAAGGAGGTTTCCGCCCCAGCCAATTTCAGTGGAAATGGGACCAGAAGAAAAACCAGGATTCTGCGTGGATAGGTGATGTTAACGCTGGATTGCAGTGTTCTTTAAGAGCAGAGAATTATTCTCGTCCTTTGAACACAAATTTTTACCTTTCCAAACCCCTGAATATGCCACCTTCCTGGTACAATGACGGAAAAGGCGGATGCACAATTAAACAAACGGATAAAAATACTGTTTTAATAACGGCCTACAGCGGACAGCGGACAATCAATGAGGGCGAAAATCTCTATTTTAATTTTAATCTTCTTTTGACACCATTTAAAACACTCGATACAAAAACTCAGTGGGCTACCCGTTTTTACCACGATTTTAAACCTATAGAAGAAATTGCAAAAACAGGTGCGAATACCATCAATAACCACCACGCCAATACAGTGAATCCTTATATCAATTATCCTTTTCTGCACACAAAAGAAATGAAAGAGTATGTTGATGAAGCCCACGCTAAAGGACTCAAAGTCAAGATATATAACACTATACGGGAGCTTTCCAACCATGCAGTTGAAATATTTGCTCTCCGGAGCTTGGGCGATGAAATCTTCTCCCGAGGTCCAGGTGGTGGATATTCATGGCTGCAGGAACATCTTGGTTCCGACTATATAGCTGCATGGTTTGTTCCTAAACTCAAAGATGCCGCAATCATCAACAGCGGTATGTCACGCTGGCACAATTATTACCTTGAAGGTTTAAACTGGTTGGTCAGGAATATCGGGATAGATGGTCTCTATATTGATGATGTTGCCTATGACCGTACTACCATGAAGCGCGTCAGAAAAATCTTGGACCGGGGCCGTAAAGGGGCACTTATTGATTTACACTCAGCAAACCAGTTTAATCCAAGAGACGGATTTGCTAACAGCGCCAATCTCTACCTTGAGCATTTTCCTTATTTAAACCGTATCTGGTTTGGTGAGTATTTTGATTATGGCTCTTCACCTGATTTCTGGCTTGTGGAATTGTCAGGTATTCCCTTTGGAGTTATGGGGGAAATGCTTCAAGATGGTGGGAATCCCTGGCGAGGTATGATATACGGCATGACCTCGCGTCTCCCCTGGGCAGGTGACCCAAGACCTTTATGGAAAGTCTGGGATGAGTTTGGTATTCAGGATGCTCAAATGATCGGATACTGGGTTCCTTCCTGTCCTGTTAAAACGGACAACAAAGATGTTCTTTTAACGGCTTATGTTAGAAAAAATAGTGTATTGATCTCGCTTGCAAGCTGGTCTAAGGAACAGGTCCGATGCCGTCTAAAAATTGATTGGGATGCTTTAGGGATAGATCCCGATAAAGCACATCTCCGGGCCCCGCTTATAAAAGATTTTCAGGACTCAGCCATTTTTAAACTGACAGATAAAATACTCGTAGAACCTGGCAAAGGATGGCTATTGATCCTTGAGGCCGGACCAAGCTAATTCGCTGTGCTTGACTGATAAAAATTACATGCTTATACTGAAATCATGAAATTTACAAAAGCAAAAATGTTTAACAGGAAAGCTTCAGATCCAAGAGGTAAGCCTGACCAGGTCTTCAAAGCTCTTGACTTGAAGCCCGGGCAAAATATTGTTGATATTGGAGCAGGAGGAGGTTATTATTCGCTGCGATTTGCTGAAACAGTTGGAGAAAAAGGGCAAGTATATGCAGTTGATACAAGCCAAGAATTAGTAGAAGCGGTCAAACTTTATGCTAAGGAAAAAGGGCTGGGCAATGTTAAAACAGTTCTTGCTGCTGAAGGCAAACTGGATTTACCTGAAAAAAGTGCGGATTGGATTTTTATGCGTAATGTATGTCACCATTTATCAGATCGAGTGGAATATTTTAAAAAACTGGATGCTGTACTGAAGCCAGATGGGAAAGTGGCTGTCATTGATTACAAGAAAATCAAATCTTTCAGTTTTCACAGGATATTCGGGCATTATGTGCTTCAAGAAACTATCGTCAAAGAGATGGAAGAGGCTGGTTATCGATTAGAAAAATCATTTGATTTTTTACCAGAACAATCTTTTACAATTTTTACCTTATCTTCTTCCCAATTTTAAGCTTTTTTTTTGTGAAGGTTTACTGTGTTAGATAAAAGAAGTGGAAAAATTGTTGTTGTATCTCACTGCATATTAAATGTTCATTCCTTAGAAGAAAATCTTGCAGTTTACCCCGGGCTTGAAGAAGAAGTTGTTAATCTTCTTATAAAAAAAGGAGCCGGGATTTACCAGATCCCCTGCCCTGAGGTTGAACTGGCGGGAATTTTCAGAAAGCCTCTACCAAAAGAATCCTATGACCATCCAAAAATTAGAAAAGTATATAACAAACTGGCAGGCAGTATTACTAAAACACTGAGCTGGTATAAAAAGAAAGATTATAAAATAGTTGCAGTGTTAGGAGCAGAAGGAAGCCCCACTTGCGGGATAGATTTTATGGGAAGATGGAAAGAAAATATAAAGGGCAAAAAAGAATTTCCGAGGGATATTGAATTTGTATCAGGCATGGGAGTTTTTATGGAAGAATTTAAAACTTCGCTAAACAAAACTAAAATCCATCCCGATTGGATTGGAATCCCCGGGAAATCTCTCAGATCATTAAAGCCTGAGATTTTTGCCGAAATCCTGAACAAGCTTGATAATATAATATAATAAAAATTTGATAAATTAAGCTCCTACAAAAAATTATTTGCACAGAAAAAATAACTTCCTTAAAATAATGGGAAAGAGGTGAAACAATGAAAAAAATGATGAATGGAAAATTTAAGAGTAAAACCAGTAAATACACACGCCGGGACTTTTTAAAAAAAAGCACAGCCGCAGGGCTGGGCATGACTCTGGGCGGCGCCAGTCTTTCAAGCTGCAGGAAAGAACTCAAAACCGTACCTGTGCCTGTTAAGGCTGCTCCCATGGAAAAGGTACGGATTGGTTTTGTGGGAGTAGGTCTTCAGGGTTCAAACCACCTCCGAATCTTGCTCAGATTAAAAAACGTAGAGATTAAGGCAGTTGGAGATATTGTGGAGGAGAAAGTGCAGCGGGCTCAAAAATGGGTTCAGGAGGCAGGCCAGCCTAAACCAGAGGGATATTTCCGCAGTGAAACTGATTTTGAACGAATTTGTGACCGCGATGATATTGATTTAATCATGACTGCTACACCCTGGTTGTGGCATGTGCCCGTTTGTGTAGCTGCAATGAAGACTGGAAAACACGCTGCAACAGAAGTCCCTGCAGCATTAACTCTGGATGAATGTTGGGAGCTTGTAGAGACGTCTGAAAAAACCAACAGGCACTGCGTTTTATTGGAGAACTGCTGCTACAGCAACAGGGCTTTAATGACATTAAACATTGTGCGCAAAGGACTTCTGGGAGAACTGATAAACGGGAGCTGCGGATATTTGCATGACCTTCGTGAAATTAAATTTAACGGCAAGGATGAGGCTCTTTGGCGAA
This sequence comes from Candidatus Aminicenantota bacterium, assembly GCA_016783445.1. Taxonomy (GTDB): domain Bacteria; phylum Acidobacteriota; class Aminicenantia; order Aminicenantales; family Aminicenantaceae; genus JADHWO01. The sequence goes on along the minus strand of JADHWO010000046.1, from coordinate 3,788 downwards.
CAGCCCATTCTATAAGACGAAACGGCAACCTCTACCCTACTCACGGATTAGGGCCTGCAGCAGAAGCTATGAACATTAACAGGGGTGACAGCTTCGATTACCTGGTATCAACGAGCTGCAAATCAAGGGGATTAAAGCTCTATGCTGCAAAAAAATTTGGTCAAAATGATCCTCAAGCCACACAAAAATATGCTCTTGGTGATGTTAATACAAGCATAATTCAAACAACAAATGGGTGCAGTATCACTGTTATCCACGACACCAACTCCCCCCGTCCCTACAGCCGTGTTGATATGGTTCAGGGAACAAAGGGAATTATTGAAGGCTATCCAGACAGAATTCATATTGAAGGAAGAAGCCGGCCTCACCGCTGGGAGACATTTGACAAATACATGGAAGAATACCAGCATCCGTTATGGAAAAAAATTGGTGACCTTGCCAAAGGTGCAGGGCACGGCGGCATGGACTTTCTTGAAGATTACAGGCTTATAGAGGCACTGTTAAAAGGAAAACAGCCTGACATAGATGTCTATGATGCAGCTGCCTGGAGTGTTGTTTCTGAATTGAGTGAACGCTCTGTTGCACAGAAAGGCAAACCAATGAAATTTCCCGATTTCACCCGGGGGAAATGGAAAACAAACAAGCCTATCTTTGTTACAGACATGTAAAACCGTTTTTAAGGTAAGATCACAACAGGAATACTAAAAGAGAAAACAAGGATAGGAGTAGTAGATAAAGAGAAAAATCCGGAATTCTTTTATTTAAAATATCTATGTCAGCACTACAATAAGAGTGATTATCCAGTTCAGAAAAAAAAGAATTCCGAGAATAATAATTCCCCGATTAAGAAACTTCCCATAACGCGTAAGGCGAGTCCTCCATATCGGAATAAGGAGAAATCCAAAGCAAAATAAGAATTGAAGCAAAACATAAACAAGAGTCAGCAGTCCCAGGCGATGGTAAACAAGGCTTTTTCTTATATCACCGTGAACAGCTGCTACTATCGATCGGGTAAGGCCGCAACCTGGACATGGGAGCCCTGTTGTTCCCCGCATGACACACACGTCAGGTAAAGGGATACCTCCCAATCGAATATGTGAAGACCCAGGATGTGCCGGCCTTAGAATTAAAGCACCAGCAAGAATACAAAAACACACGATGAGGATGACCAGATATGGTAATAACTCACCGCTTAAAAGCGAAGAACAAGTACCTGACTTTTTCATCCTATGGGGCGAAATAAGGTTATTCTTAGCTAAAAGCTTCTTTGACCTCCGGTCTCATCAGTATAACAAGGCACCATATCCCAATAGGCAGCCCCAAAATGCAACAGGGACTAATGCAGGGAATCATGGCAAGTACACTTGCAGCCACACATAATCCCCATTGATTGAGTTCTTTCATTTTCAGAGCAGCATAGATTATAAAAGCTGCTACCAGAAGTCCAACAATAGAACTGGCTACACCAGCAACTCCCTCGAAGAATCCTTCAACAAAATCCTCTTTGCCGAAATACTTTTCACCGACCTTATCTCTCCAGATTGTGAAAAAACCAGTACCGAAAAAACTTAAGATCAAACCAAGAAAGCTAAAAAATGCACCAATTATTCCTGTAACAAGAAGTCCTATAGACGGACCAGATACCTGCTTAGAAGCATCTGGAGTGGCTGGTACAGGCTTTTGTTCATTGGCCATGTTTTCCTCCTCTGTTGGTTTTAAATTTCATTCAGAATATGAAATTCCATCATATTCATAATTCGTGTTTTTTATGCTTACTTCCTAATTCATGAGATGTAAAATCCGACCAAATGGTTAGAGCAGATTCTATTCAATCAAAAAATGAATGTCAAATGTTGAGATACAACCCCTTTTGATTATTTCATCTGATTCAGGTTAAATTTTAATCCAACAGCGATTGTTCTTGCTTTCATCGGGTATCCCGGTTCTGTTATGTAATATTTGTTGAGAAGATTTTCTCCCTTTAGAAAAATCGTAAAATTCGAAAAGCTTTTTGACAGGACAACATTAAAGACAAAATAGCCTGGGATTTTGACAATGTCATTGAAGATTTTTACTTCAGAACTGGTTACGGCAAGTCCCCACAAAGTGAATTGAAGTTTATTTTTATTTCCAATATCCAGAATAAAATTCAACTGGGATTCAGGAATAAGGTCAAGTGGACGATTTTCCTCTTCGTTTTTTCCGTTTAGGTATGTGTAATTTGCAGAAAAGTTCATCCAGCTTGTTGCTTTCTGAAATTCAAGTTCAAAACCGAAAATATGTGCATTTCCAATATTTAAACTCGTCCGGCTGCCATCGGGCAAGCGGATCGAATTGATAAGATATTTTATTTTATTGTAAAAGACCGCACTACTTAAAAGAAACTCTCTATCATACCTTAAGCCAAATTCACAGCTTGTTCCCCTTTCATCCTTTAGATCCGGGTTTCCGACACTGCTGCTGTACAATGATTTCATCGATGGAAACCTTGACTTTTGAGAGAACGAGACATGAAAATCGACATAATCGAATGGATTAAATTTTAAACCAACAATAGGATTTACTGACGCCTTGTTGTTTCCTGTATGCTTTTTTAAATAATCAAGGCTAACTCCTCCTATCAATTTCCATTTTGGCATCAACCTGAAATGATTCTCTAAGCCTACAGAAAGAGTATGATGCTCAAACTCTTCCCAATCAGCCTCCCTGTCGTCTTGAGTTCTGACATTGTCGTCTCTGAAATTTAAACTAAATTTCAGCTCATTTTTAGATAAATGAGGAATGGAGCCGAGAAGGAAGGCCCCATATGAATCATTCCTATATGTAGATTCCCATAAAAGCTCATTCATAGTTGAGTCTGAGAATGCATCCAGGACGTTATCATGTCTGACATAGTAGCTTCTAAACCTGAGGTTGCCATTCTTCAGCAAGGAAAAAACACCGCCAAGATTGACCTGAAAACGATTCCAACTCTTAAATCTCCAGTACCGTGGAGTATAATATTCTCTGGCAAAAGGAATTCCATACTCTGACCAGTAATAGGAAGCCTCAAAGAGAATTTCGCTCTTCTTGCCGGGATAAAAATAAACCTTACCTGTAATACTTCTTCTCTCATAATCGCTACTTTCTCTAAGAGTATTAGTTCCATCTTCGTTCCATTTAAATCCATCTGATTTGTCGAAAAAAGCAAAACCTGAAAAATATATATTTTTCCAACGAACGGCTCCAGAGGAAGAAACATTTATAGAACTGTTACTGTCATAAAGCGTTTTTAGGGAAAATGAAGGTGAGTCCGGTCTTCTTGTAATAACATTAACAACTCCTCCAAGGGCATTGGGCCCATAAAGAACAGAGGAGGCACCCTTTACTACCTTGATATTAGCAACTTCCTCTGTGGGGATAGTCTTAAGGTCAAATGAGTTAAAAAAAGGCTCATAAATGGGTATACCGTCAAAGAGCAAAACAATTCTCTCGCATTCAAATCCTCTGATTTTTAGCCTGGATTCGTTTTTTGAGCCTGAAGAGATGAATGTGCCAGAAGCATAAGAAAGGACATCTGAGAGATCTCTGGGAGATAGTGATTCAATTCTATCTCTTTTAATTGAAGATGTAGTGGAGATGGGAAGTTCCTTTGGAAGTTGAGCTTCCACAACTATCTCTTCAGTAATGATTTTTTGTTTTTTCTTTTTTTCCTGATTCTCTTCTTGAGCAGCTAACATCGAAGAAATAAAGAACACCAGACCTGCGGCTAAATAAATTTGTACTGTTCTCTTCATTGGGATTTTTTT
>JADHWO010000045.1 GCA_016783445.1 Candidatus Aminicenantota bacterium | reverse complement strand
GGCAAGTTGTCATTCCTGCGGAAGCAGGAATCCAGAAGAATAAAAAAAATATTTTATAATAGGCTGGATTCCTGCTTCCGCAGGAATGACGAAAGGATAGGAAAGACTTTTCATCAACTAAATGGGAGAAGAGCCATAACTAAATGGGAGAAGAGCCATAACTAAATGGGAGAAGAGCCATAAATATTTATAGATTAATCAAATGAAAGTAGGTTTTGAAAAAAGTGAATTCCGCGAACATATCCGGCTGACACTATTAGCTGTTCTTGTAGGATTTGCAGGCGGTCTCGCTTCTGTCGTTTTTAAACTCATGATCCGTTTTTTCCAGAATCAATTCTGGAAAGCAGACAGTATCATCTCTGCGGTCTCTTCCCAGCCATGGTATTTAACCATTCTTATTCCGGCGCTGGGCGGATTAATCATCAGCCCTATTATTTACTTTGGAGCCAGGGAAGCAAAAGGTCATGGCGTGCCTGAAATAATGGAGAGCCTTATCTTCCGTGGAGGACGAATCCGGCATCAGGTGGTGGCTATAAAAGCCCTGGTTTCTTCTATCTGTATCGGCTCTGGAGGTTCTGTGGGGCGGGAAGGCCCTATAGTTCAGATAAGCTCCAGCCTGGCATCCTCAATCGGTCAGTTATTCCGGATAAAAGAAAGAGGGATGCGGACTTTAGTAGCCGCAGGAGCAGCGGCTGGAATTGGAGGAACCTTTAATGCGCCTATCGCAGGAGCCCTCTTTGCAGTAGAAGTCCTTCTCGGAGAATTTGGCATATTCTCATTCAGCCCGATCATTATCGCTTCAGTCATTTCTACCTTGACTTCAAGGCTTTTTACAGGAGATTTTTCAGCTTTTACTGTCCCCAAATATACTCTTATCAGCGTCTGGGAGATCGGTCCTTATGTGCTTCTGGGGATAGTGAGCGGACTGGTTGCCATCTTTTTTATTAAAACTCTTTATTTCTTCGAGGACAAAATTGACAGTTTACGCCTTCACGCTCTCTTAAAACCCCTCCTCGGAGGTCTTCTAATCGGTGTAATAGGCTTGGGCTTGCCTCAAATATTCGGAGTGGGCTATGGGGCCATTGACGCCTGCCTTCAAAATCAGGTGGGTTTCTGGATCGCTTTTCTCCTTGTATTTGCTAAAATCCTCAGCACATCCTTAACCCTCGGTTCCGGAGGTTCCGGAGGTATCTTTGCCCCCTGCCTTTTTATAGGTGCTATGACAGGAAGTTTTATAGGGTCAATATTTCACAATTACTTTCCTTCCTCTATTTCTTCTCCTGGCGCCTTTTCTCTGGTAGGGATGGGAGCTGTAGTAGCAGCAGCTACACATGCCCCTATAACAGCTATTATCATAATTTTTGAATTGACCAACGACTACAAAATCATCCTGCCCCTCATGTTCTCTTCTATCATCGCCTCTTTTTTAACTGCTGGCATCCATAGAGAATCAATCTACACAATGAAGCTAAAGCGCAGAGGCATCCTCTTCAAAGAAGGAAGAGAAGTGAACATTTTGAGGTCTCTTTTTGTGAAAGATTTTATCGTTCAAGACTATCATGTGTTTCCAAACACAGAGCGTGTAGGGAAAATCATCGACCAGGCCATTGGAGGGGAAGCCCATTCCTTCCAGATAGTCGATTCCGATAAAAATTACGTGGGTTGTTTCTCTCTTAATCAATTAAAAAAGTCTGTCCTTCAGAAAGACCTTCTCGATTCCTTCATCATTGCCCAGGACCTGGCAGTTCCTGATATCCAGCTAGACATCGAAGATAATCTTGAGCAAGCCATGGAAATCTTTGGCCGCGAAGATGTGGCTGAAATTGCTGTTTTAAAAAATAAAAAATTTCTTGGAGTGATAAAAAGAAAAGACATCATCGAAGTCTACAACCATGAAATTTCCAAAAGAGAAGCTGCTTCAGGACTGGTCCAGAAGTTGAAGTTCACCCACCTGACCAAGACGATCGATATCGGGAAAGGCTACAGAATAATGGAGATAGAGGCTCCTGTTGCCTTCTTGGATAAAAGCTTAAAAGAACTCAATCTGAGAGCTGTCTACCGAATTAATGTCCTCTTGATCAGAAGGAAATACCCCGCTCAAACGATTACACTTCCCTCTGCGGATGAGATCATCAGAAAAGAGGACATCTTGATCCTTGCCGGTCTCGAAGAGAACATCAAAAAAGTCAGCAGCATCAAGAAGTAAAACAACAACCCCCGTTCAAAGTGACTCTAATTTGTCATTCCTTGACATAATCCTTATCAAACCTTATATTATTTGATAAACGAGGAGTGAGAATATGGAAATAGAAATGAAGATAAAGGGTCTTGTTGTTGATCCTATATCCAAGATGCCCATTGTCGTGCTGGAAGACTCCAATAACGAACGAATGCTTCCTATCTGGATTGGAGTCTTTGAAGCAAACGCTATTGCTCTTAAAATAGAAAACATCTCCACTCCTCGACCCATGACTCATGACCTGGTAAAAACCCTTCTGGACAAGCTCAACATCTCCATAGATAAGATTGTCGTCAATGATGTGAGAGATAACACTTTTTATGCCTTGATCCACTGCCGCTATAAAGACCAAATTTTCACCATTGACTCCCGCCCTTCTGATGCCATTGCTCTATCCCTTCGAGTGAACGCACCTATATTTGTAAATGAAGAAGTGGTTAAAAAAGCTCACAGCTTGAAATTCGACGACAATCTGGAGGATTCAGAAAAACTCAAGAAGTGGCTGGAAAATTTAAAACCCGAAAACCTCGGGAAATACAAAATGTAACAAAAAACTCACATCAGCTCCCATCTATTCAGCCTCTTCTATCCTGCTTTTTTCAGCTTCCCCTGCTTTTTTCATGTCCTTAATGTAAAAATGAGGTAAAGCCCAATCAATCCAAAAATTAGATTAGGTCCCCAGGCAGCTAAAAAGGCATTCAGATAATTGACATAACCAAGACCCTGGAATATGCCTATCGTTCCCCAATATATCATAGCAATAGCGATGCTTAATCCTATCCCGACCAGAGTCCCTCTTTTTCCAAGAGAAAAAGCAAAGGGAATCCCGAGCACAGTCATGACCAAACAGACAAGAGGAAAAGATAGTTTATAGCTTAAGTCAACCTTGAACTTTACCGTCTCAAAGTTCCTCTCTTCAAGCTCTTTGATATATTGGCTGAGCTCCTTATAGCTCATCTGGTCAGGTTCTTTCCACTCCTTTAAGAAATAGCTTCTGTCTTCCATATACGGCAAATCCATTTTATCCTTTTCCTCGAATTTAATGGGTCTGCCGTTTTCAAAATCTCTGTACCAGCAATTCACTAAAGAAAGAAACCCATCACCCAAATAGCCTCTTTCAGAATAAGTTCTTTTCTTAAAAGACCATGTAGAAGGATCAAAATCAAAAATTGAAAGCTGACTGAATACAGACTTTTCCGGATCAAAATAATTATAGTGGAAAATTCTATTTTTTTCCTTGCTCAAAACCCAGCGGCGGTCTAAATAGCTGTAGCTCCGGGGTGGAGCATCATTGATCCTGTTCCAGGTCTCCTCCACTTTTTTATTGGAATAGGGTAGAACATTCTCCTGAAGATAAAAAGAAACAAAACTCACCAAAGATGCCATAAGAAGGACCGGCAGAATAATACGGTAGAGGCTAATTCCACATGTCTTCATGGCCGTGATCTCGTTGAATTTGGTTAAAAGACCCAAGGATAAAAGGGTTGTGGTCAAGGCTGCAACAGGAAGAATATAGTGTACAAATTCTGGAATACTGTAACGGATATATTCAAGAAGGAGAACAAGAGGTTTATCATGCTCATAGATATTATCGATCCGCTCAAAAAAAGTGACAATAACAGAAATCATAAGCAGGCTAAAAAAGACAAGCAAAAAAATAGCTAAATACTTTCTGATAATGTAGCGATCCAAGATATTGGGAAAACGAAGGGATAGACGAGGCCAGGTTCTGATAAATTTCCTTTCTTTAACAGAAAAAGTTTTTTCGTCTCTTCTTCTGAAAAACCGGGAAAGACCGGAAAAAAGCGAAGATTCTTTTAATGATTTGAGGAATAGATAAAAACCAATCAGAAATAACAGAATATTAGGCCCCCATATTCCAAACCAAGGAGTAAGCTTTCCATCCATGGCCATTTTTTCTCCTGCTGTGATCAGAATATAATAGAATAAAATTATTCCGATACTGATTGTGAAACCGCTGGTTCTTCCGCCTTTTTTTGTGGAAGCCCCAAAGGGAAGTCCCAGCAGGCCAAAAATCAAACAGGCAAAAGGAAGGGCAAATTTCTTATGAATTTCAATCCGATAAGAAACATAGTCCCTCAATCTCCGGTTATAAGCAAACGTTTCTTCACTCGTTCCTTCTTTTTTTTCTGCAAGACCCGGCAAATCCTGTCTAATGTGTCTTATATCTTCGAATAATTCTAAAATGTCTTTTTCTCTTACTCGCTTCTTCTCAGAAATGGAAGAAAAAAGGCTCTCTACATTAATTTCTTCTTTAAGGTTCTTAAAGGAAGTCCACCCGTATTCCTCTGGATTGGATAGAGGATAGGAATGGGAAGTCCCATCAAAAAGTTCAAGAATGGCTCTTCTCATCTCAGGGTAAAAATTCAACCTTCCCCTTTTTGCTGATATGACCCTTGGCTCCTCAGGAGGATCAGTGAAATACACAAAAATATTCTCCCAGTCTCTTTTTTGAGTTATGCCCTGGATAAAAATGACTGTATTGGGGATAGATTCATTAAATTCCCGGGGATTGATATTAAACTGAACTTTGGACAGGACTGATTGAGAAAGAGTCTGAACAAGCTTGTAGTTGGAATGAGGAGCAAGATAAAGAGCAAAATAAGAAGTCAACAGCCATCCGGCAAAGGAAAAAATCAAGACCGGACGGAGAAGCCTTTTATAACTTATACCCAGAGTTTTAAAAGCCATAATTTCTGCGTCAGAGGAGAGGCGGGTCAGTCCTCCCAGCACACCCATGAGGACAGCCATCGGCATAGTAAAGACAATGATGGAAGGAACGAGGTAAACGAAGATGACGACTGCTACTTTGAATGATACTCCCCTGGTTATAAAAATCTCAGAGAATTGAAGGATCTGATTCATTAAAAGAACAAAGGTAGTGATAAGGAGGCCTATAAGAAAGGGAGGGAAAATTTCTTTAATGATATAGCGGTCAAAAAATTTGAGCACCCTGTCTTTATACCATAGAAAAGCGCCAAAAAAAAGAAAGGCCCTGTGCAAAAGCCCAGGGCCCTTTTGATTCAATCAGGGATTTAATACATATCGCCTGGTGGAGGCGGATATTTGGGTCCTCTTTCTTCTTCAGGAATATCCGTTACCAATCCCTCTGTGGTTAGCATCAAGCCAGCAATACTTGCAGAGTTTTGAAGGGCAGTACGGACAACTTTTGTCGGGTCAAGAATACCGGCTTTAACTAAATCTTCAAATTTTTCCGTCAGAGCATTAAATCCCATATCCTTCTCCATAGCTTTCACTTTTTCCACAACAACGGAACCTTCATGGCCTGCATTGTTTGCGATTTGACGAATAGGTTCCTCCAGGGCTCTCTTGATTATATTAGCACCAATTTGCAAATCACCGCTCAGCTTTAATCCCTCAATAATTTTTTGACATCTTAAAAGAGCAACTCCTCCCCCGGGAACAATTCCTTCCTCAACAGCGGCCTTAGTAGCATGCATGGCATCTTCAACTCTCGCTTTTTTCTCCTTGAGCTCGGTCTCCGTGGCAGCACCAACTTTAATTAATGCGACTCCGCCCACCAGCTTGGCAAGTCTCTCCTGCAGCTTTTCTCTATCGTAGTCAGAAGTAGTATCATCAATCTGAGTTCTTATCTGCTTGATGCGGGCCTGGAGATCTTCCTTCTTTCCTTTGCCCTCAACAATGGTGGTATTGTCTTTGTCTATAACCACTTTTTTAGCATTACCCAGCCAGTCAATGCCAACATTTTCCAGTTTTACACCTATATCTTCTGTAATAACTTTACCTCCAGTAAGAGTTGCTATGTCATCCAACATGGCTTTCCGCCTGTCACCAAATCCGGGAGCTTTAACAGCTGAACATTGAAAAGTTCCTTTGAGCTTATTGACTACCAGGGTAGCCAGGGCTTCACCCTCAACTTCCTCAGCAATGACTAATAATGGATTTCCTATCTTGGCTACATTCTCAAGAAGAGGCAGTAGCTCTTTCAGGTTACTTATTTTCTTCTCATGGAGAAGAACGAGAGGATTCTCCAGGACGCATTCCATCCTGTCAGGATCGGTTATAAAATAGGGAGAAAGATAGCCACGGTCAAATTGCATCCCTTCAACCGTCTCCATGGTTGTTTCCAAGCCCTGAGCTTCTTCCACAGTAATGACGCCATCTTTTCCGACCTTATCCATTGCCTCAGCAATGATTTTACCTATGGATTCATCATTATTGGCTGAAATTGCTCCGACCTGTGCAATCTTTTCCCCGGTCACTTCCTGGCTTATCTTCTGAAGCTCTTTTACTACCTCTTCGACTGCCTTTTCGATTCCTTTTTTGATTAAATTGGGATTAGCACCTGCAGTTACATACTTTAATCCTCCAGAAAAAATACTTTGGGCCAGGACAGTAGCTGTTGTTGTTCCATCCCCAGCCACATCGGAAGTTTTGGATGCAACTTCTTTAACAAGCTGGGCTCCCATATTCTCAAGAGGATCTTTGAGCTCAACTTCTTTGGCCACGGTTACACCATCCTTGGTGCTTGTGGGAGAACCAAATTTTTTATCCAGAACAACATTTTTTCCCCTGGGTCCCAATGTCTCTTTGACCACGTTGGTTAAAGTATTAACACCTTTTAAAAGTGCCTGCCTGGCTTCTTCACCGAGTGTAATTTGTTTTGCCATTTTTTTCTCCTTTTCACAAATTTATGTGATCTTAGCTAAAATTTCTTCTTCACGAACAATGATATGTTCAACATCCCCGATCATCACTTCAGTGCCACTGAATTTTCCGATAAGAACCTTATCACCTTTTTTAACATCAAGAGGAACAACCTTCCCATCTTCTGACACGCGGCCTTTCCCGACTTCAATGACCTCTGCTTCTTGGGGTTTTTCTTTTGCAGTATCAGGGATGATTATGCCTCCTTTCTTGACTTCCTGTTCTTCTTCTAATCTTTTCAGAAGAACTCTGTCGTGTAACGGTATCGTCTTCATTTAAACCTCCTGTATTTGAATAATTTATTAGCAGACAAATAAAGAGAGTGCTAATTTTAGCCTTATACCCCCCTCTTGTCAAGAAAAAAGAGTAAAATTTAGCACTCTTTACATGAGAGTGCTAAATTTTCCCGTTTATTTTTAAAGTTTTAACGCGGTTACGAAGAGTGTTGCGGTGAATCCCCAGGGCTTGGGCCATTTTTATCATTCTTCCATTATATTTTTTTGCGGCGGTTTCGATGTAAATTTTCTCGAATTCTTTGAGTACATCTTTCAGGCTTAATTCTTCTTCAATCATTTCCTCGATTATTATCTCCAATTTTTGATGGAGATTGAGTTTGTCAGATTTTTTTTGCATCTTTTTCCACCCTTCTAGTGATTTCTTGATAAGTTTCCTTAAATTTTTCTTTTAATTCCTGTGGTATTAAGCCGATTATAGCCCTTGTTATTCCCAGGCAAACCGGGGAAATCTGAGATTCTTTTAATGCGTTTTTGCTTATGGGAAATACCAGTAGAGCAAAGACAACAACACTACATATGAGAATTCCCTTAAGAAGCCCTAAGCCTCCTCCTAAAAGATTATCGAGGAGCTTTAACGGGCCTTTTATCAATTTAGATAAAGTATTGGAAGAAAGCCATCCTAAACATAACACAATTAAAAATATGGTAATAAAACCCAGAAAATGAGCTAAAACTTCATTTTTGACAAGCTGGCGGTAAATCCAGGATATCTGGGAATAAAAACCCAGGGCTAGAATCAATCCAACAATTACCGCAAGAAGACCAATGACCTGTTTCACAAGTCCTTTTACAATGCCCAGAATAGTGGTCACCGCTAAAATAGCTACCAAAATAACATCAAGCCAGTTCAATCTGATTCACCTTTTCCTTTTTCTTAACTCCACGACCATCCAGTATTCCCCTTCTTCCATACATCCAAATTGAATATGGGGTTTTATCCTTCCGTGAAAATCAGAACCTGCTGTTGGAACAAGGTCCAGCTCTTCGGCTATTTTCCTATAAAATTCTGTCTGGGCAGGATCATGGTATGTTGTGTAAATCTCTATTCCCTCCAGTCCCTTTTCTTTTAAAATTTCGAGATCTTCCCTGGAAGTGTCCTGAAAATATGCACCAGGATGAGCAAGTACCGGGACGCCTTCAGTCTGGGGAGCCAGCTCAAGAACATCCAGTAGACTCATACTTCGCTTTGGAACCCAGGCCGGCTTACCCTCCATGAAATAATCTTTGTAGAAAAGGTAAGGTGCATAGTTACGATTTTTTCCTTCGAAATATTTCATTAAAGAAGCAAATTTTTTCTTTTTTTTAGCCTTGTTCAGCAAAATCTGGGCTATTGTCACTCCTAAAGGAGGGCTGGGCTTTGTTTTTTTAGCAACCTCTTTCCAGCTGATGTTAAAGCCGATCTCCCGAAGTTTCTTAACACGCTCTTTGGCTTCTTCAATTCTTTTCTCTGAGACCTGATTTATGAAATCAAGCAGGATTTTTTTCTTCCAGTTTATAAAAGGAAGAAGAAGATGAAACTCCCGGCCATTAAAGAGAGTTGTTAGTTCGATACTGGGTATAACCTCAATACCCTCTTCCTCTCCGAGCTGAAGAACCTCTGGATAGGCAGCCACTGTATCATGGTCGGTAATAGAAATAGCTCTCAGCCTTTTTTCTTTTGAAAGCTGGATAATATGAAAAGGAGAAAAATCTCCGTCACTACTCTTATTGGAATGAATATGTAAATCGATTTTCCCTTGCATTATAAATTATTCTTTCCTGTCAGAAGGCGAAAAATTTCAAGATACCTTTCCGAAGTCTGCTCGATAATGGACTGTGGTAAAGGCGGAGGTGGAGAATTTTTATCCCAATCCGTACTCTCTAAATAATCCCGGACAAACTGCTTATCCAAACTGGGCTGAGATCGGCCAGGAGAATAACTGGCCATAGGCCAGAATCGAGAAGAGTCAGGAGTGAATATTTCATCAACAAGGAATAGTTCTTCGTTGTTAAAAAGGCCAAACTCGAACTTTGTATCGGCAATTATAATTCCCTTTGAAAGGGCGTGAAGGGACGCTTTCTGATAAAGTTCAATGCTTATTTTTTTTATCTTTCGTGCAAGCTTTGAATCAATTAACTTCTGCATCTCTTTAAAAGAGATGTTTTGATCATGCCCCTCTTCAGCCTTTGTGGCAGGGGTAAAAATGATCTCCTCTATTCTTTCCGATTCTTTCATTCCAGGAGGAAGTTTGATGCCGCTTGTCTTCCCTGTGGCTTTATAGTCTTTCCATCCTGAGCCGGAAAGATATTCTCGAACGACACACTCCACTGAAATCACGCTTGTCTTCTTAACCAGCATGGATCTCTTTTCCAGTATATCCTTATATTTGTGAAGAACAGTAGGAAACTTTTTGACATCGGCAGTCAGCATATGATTGGGACAAACAAGAGAAGTAAATTCAAACCAGAACTTTGAAAGTTGAGTTAAAATTTTCCCTTTATCCGGAATGAGAGTTGGAAGAACATAATCAAAGGCAGACACTCGATCCGAAGCAACGATAAGAAGCTTGTCTTCTATCTCATAGACATCACGAACTTTTCCTTTTTTGAACAAGGGAAGTTCAGGGATTGATATCTCTGAGAACGTGTTAGTCATAGTATGTTAAAGGATAAAAAAAATAAATTTAAAAAGCAACTAAAATGACATTCCTATAAAACTCAGCATTCTTTCCGTCTTTTCCTTATCCCTTCGGAATGAAAGGAGGTTCTTTTGGCAGTGAGTGCAGAAGTCTATTGAATAAACATTTTTCTTGCTGACCCCGCAGCTTATCATCTGAGACAGATTCGATCCTCTTAAATCAAAGAGATATTTATTCTTCCGGATAGGATGATTTTGGAAAAATTCTGTCGAATGCCTGCCTTGTTCATAACTCTGAAAGACATCCTCACCTACTTCATAACATTCACGCCCCAAACAAGGGCCCAGAGCCACCAGAAGAGAGGAAGGACAACAGCCATAATTATCTCTCATTCTCTGAATGACTTTTTGAACCAGCCGCTTCGCCGTCCCCCTCCATCCGCAGTGAACAGCAGCTATAACTTTCCGAAGCTCATCCACAAAAAGAACAGGAAGACAATCAGCAGTCTGAATAATGAGAAGGAGTTTAGGACAGGAGCTGATCATCGCATCTCCTTTTAATTTTTTATCAGGAATTTTATCGATATGCTGAATGATATCGGAATGGGTTTGATTGAGGAAGATAAGATCAAAATCCTTCAACTTAGACTTTGTTTTAAAATCAGCCTGCCTCCATTTTTTTGTACCGAAGCCGTGGACAAGGTAAGGAACCTGCTCCAGCCTTGGAATAATGTGTAAATCCTTAATAATCTCTTGCTTCATCTTTAATCTGATTTTATATATTTTGTCTTCTGTAAATTCAAGTAAAAAAATAGAACCAAAAAAAATAGCGCCTGTCCCTATTAATTTTCCTGTCCCTATTAATTTTGATATAATTTCTACTGAAAAATATGCAGTCAGAAAATTTCAAACCGGCTTACCTCAAGACTTACAACGACGGCTTGTTTCAGGGAAAAATTGAGGCTGCATTTCAAATACTCGAAAAGTGCGCTTTATGCCCGCGAAACTGCGAGGTAAACCGCCTCAAAGAAGAAAAAGGCTTCTGTGAGGCAGCACTCCTCCCTGAGGTTTCCTCCTCTTCTCCTCATTTTGGTGAAGAAAATCCTCTTGTTGGGCATCATGGTTCTGGCACAATTTTTATGACTCACTGCAGTCTGAAATGTCTTTTTTGCCAGAATTTCTCTATCAGCCACCTAGGAGAGGGGCATAAGATATCTTACGAGAGATTGGGCAAAATGATGATCGAGCTTCAAAGGATAGGTTGCCACAACATCAATTTTGTAAGCCCTACTCATTATGTTCCTCAAATCTTAAAGGCACTTCTTTATGCGGTGGAAAAGGGACTTTCTGTTCCTCTTGTTTATAACACAGGAGGCTATGACTCTGTTCAAACTCTAAAACTTTTAGAAGGAATCTTTGATATTTATATGCCTGACTTCAAATACAGCGACAGCAAAACGGCTCAAAAATACTCCCAGGCTTCAGATTATCCCTCGATTGTTAAACTTGCTCTTAAGGAAATGTTTCGTCAGGTTGGAGACCTTATCTTGGATGAAAGAGACATAGCCCTAAAAGGACTTTTGGTTAGACACCTTGTCCTTCCCCAAGGATTGGCCGGGACAAAAGATGTAATGTCTTTCCTGGCATCGGAAATCTCTAAAAATACCTATGTCAATATCATGGACCAGTATTATCCCTGCGGCAAAATCCCTGCTGATTCTCCTCTAAGCAGAAGAATCACTCAAGAGGAGTTTAATGAAGCCGTAGAGGCAGCAAAAAAGAAAGGAATAACTCGCCTGGATAAACGGGAGAAACTTCGTCTTATATGGCGTCTCTAATTTGCCTTTCTATTTTTCTGCAATTAATTTTTCTGGTCAGTTTTTCGCTCTATAAACCTAAGTTCTATCTATTTATTTCTAACCAAAGAGGATTTTCCCCATAAAACCAGGATGGATGAAGAGAGAAAAATAAATAATGCTAAAATAATGAATGCGGTTCTAAGCCCAAAGGACTGGGAAACCCAACCAAAAGCTAAAGGGCCAACAGCAAATCCTAAATCCACAGAAGAAGCAAAAAGGCTCAAGACTTTCCCCTTTTCTCTCAACGCTACTCCCTTCATAATGAGAGCGGTTAAATGGGGGTAAAGAATTCCCACTCCTATTCCCCAGATAACTCCGGAAAAGCCAAGAAGAAAATTATTGGATGAGAAATAGATCAAAACCGCTCCCCCAGAGATAAAATAAAGAGCGGGGAGAATCAATCCTGGGCTTCCCCAGATCCTAAAGTGCTTCCCTCCATAAAGCCGCATGAATACAGCGGTCAAGCCCAGAAACGTATAAAAATATCCAGCCCGCATGGGAGATTCTCCATGAGCGATAAGAGGAACAAAAAATAAGCTGGCACTCAGGCCAGTTTCAAATACAACGGTTATCAAAAAAACCAAGCATATTCTTCTCTGCCTCAAGAGACGCAAAAAGCCTGCTGCTCTGCCTTCGGATTTTTCAGAAAAACGAGGGAGATTGATTTTTGCAAAAAAGGAATATACAAGCGGAACAGCAGAAAGAAAAATGGCAGAAAGAAAAAATAAAAAGAAGCCATATTTTTTTATAATTTCCTCCCCCATAAAAGGAAAAACAAGAAGGGGAAGCATAAAACCTGTGGAGACAACTCCAATAGCATATGCCCTATCCTCTTCACTGACCAATAAAATCGCGATCAACAGTGCTCCTAAAATAAAAATGGAAAAACCAATGCCATGAAAAATCCTGATAAATACAACAAACCAGTCTAATTTTTCGATAAAAGGATACATAGCTGTTGTGACCAAGGTTAGAATTAGCCCTGCTCCTAAAACTTTCTTAGGATTAAACCTGCTCAAAAGCCAGCTGCCAAAAGGACGGGATAGAAAAGCAGCCAAGGAAAAAAGCCCCATCAAAAAGCCGATTTGCCGTGGACTCCCTCCCATGTGCTCAAAATAGAGAGAAAGGAGAGTAAGAATGGCGACAGAAGAATATGACATTAAGACCAGAAACTGAATGGCAAGTATTCCAGGTGCTAATTTTCTCTCTTTCATTTGAGAAGAAATTTAACAAATCTGTCTCTTTATATCAATTCCTTGACGTCGTAAATTGATTTACCTGGTTGGATTTGATTCAGCAAGCCTGTTTCTTAGGAATTGAATCAATTCCAATAATATTATTCAAATGGCGGGTTTGATAAATCAAATCTCTACAAAAGAAACTTCTTTAGAAAATGGAGGTAGTTCCATTTTTCTGAAGTAAATTTAAACAAGGTAGAAATAAATGAATCGTTTCTATTTTTTCTACTTAAACTGTAGAGTGACTGAAAACCAAAAAAGAGTTATAAAATTCAAAAAATGATAAGAACCCCAAAAAAACAAGTTTTATCTCGTCTACCCGGGATTTGAAAAAGCCTCAAAGCTGAAATCTTTATAGTGTTTAATCACATCCTGAATAAGTTCTTCTTTGGGTAATTTCAAGATTTCTGATGGCAGGACATTTTCCATAAAAGATTTTACCTTTTCTTCCATAGGGCTTTTCTTGTTTTTTCTCCCTTTAATCCGCAGTTTTAGCTTGAGTTCCAGAGAATTCTTGGGCAGGCAGATAATATAGTGGAAATTATCCAGTCTTAATTTTGGAAAATTAACCTCAAAGGCAGTCCATTTTCCTTTATGTGTTCGGAATCTAGATCTTATCCCGTATTTCCTTAATTCTATTGACAAGCTTTCAAAGCATGGCTCGGCAATAAACTCGCAAAACTGTTTAAAATTACCAGGAGTTTCACCTTTGCATCCCTCAATAACTCTAAGATCTTCCAGAAAACTTGCTAAGTCATCTCTCCAATCATTCTCTGCCATTTTTTACCTCTGGAATAAGCGTCCAATATCTTATCATATTTTTCTCTAACTTTAAAAGAATAAATAGCACTTCCTGGAGGTCCGGATTGAGGCAGGGGAGAAAAAGTATCCTGGAGGCCAGCACTGGAAGAAGAGCCGATATAGTTAAAATTTTTCCAGAATAGAAAAGTGAAAATTGACTAAAAAATCGGAATTATGATTTTACTTTTTTACAAGGAAAAGACGCAGGTCCATGACATTCGTGCGGGTTGGGCCGGTTACGATTAAGTCTCCGATTTGCTTAAAAAAGTTATATGAATCGTTGTTATCTAAATATTCTCGGGGATTAAGGCTTAAGTCTCTGGCTTTTTTAAATGTAGATGGTCTAACCAGGGCTCCCGCTGCATCTGTAGGACCATCTATCCCATCAGAGCCCAGGCTTAAAACGAGCCAGTCCACAACTCCTTCAAGACGATTTTTCATCTCAGCAAACACAGCCAGCACAAACTCCTGGTTTCGGCCGCCCAAACCATCCCCTTCAACAGTGACTGTCAACTCTCCTCCAGTTAAGAGGCATAAATACCGTGAATCTTCTTTCTTTGCCTGAACAAGGTTTTCGAGAAGAGAGACATAATTTTTTGCAACATCTTTTGCCTCTCCTTGATCCGATGAAGTAAGAATTAATGTCTTAAACCCGAGTTTTTCGGCCTCATTTTTTGCTGCCCGGAGAGCTTTAAGATTATCCCCGATTATAAAGTTATGGACTCTTTTAAAGACAGGGTCCTCTTTCTTGACTGTCTCCTCAACTTTATACTCCATCCCCTTTTTTATGACTTCTTGAACAGAAACCGGTGCTTTATCCCACATCTCATACTTCTTTAAAACCTGAAAAGCATCATAATATGTTGAGGAGTCCCAGTAGACAGGACCAGAAGCAATACTCTCTAAATCATTATGGATCACATCAGAGATGACAAGGCTGACCACAGTTCCAGGGAAAGCTGCCTTTGCCAGGCGGCCGCCCTTGATTCTGGAGAGATGTTTGCGAACAGTATTGAGTTCAGTGATGTTTGCCCCTGCTTTGAGCAACATATCAGTGACTAGCCTTTTTTCATCAAGTGAAATTCCCTCAGCAGGAAAACATATCTGGGCAGATCCTCCTCCGGAAATCAAGACAAACAGGAGGTCGTTCTCACCAATCCCTTCTGCAAGCTTAAGGATACTCCTTGCGGCTTTGAGACTTTTCTCGTCAGGCAGAGGATGTGAGGCGGGAAGACAGGATATTTTCTCAATGCTTATTGGGACTTGAGGACGACAAACGGCTATTCCCTCTTTTACCCTGGTTCCTATAATCTCCATAAGGCTCTTTGCCATAAAAGGAGCTGCCTTCCCAATTGAGACCAAAAAGATGTTTTTGAAGGAACCTAAATCAAAAGATCTGTCCTGAACAATCAGTTTCTCTTTGTCTATTAAAACACTTTTTTTAATGAGATTTTCAGGCTCCACTTCAGCCAAAGCAGCCTTATAGATTTTTTCTGCGCTTTTCAAGAGGTCTAGACTAAAATAATTCTTCGAGCCCATTGAGATTGACTATATATCAATCTGCCAGTTATTAAAAGACAAAGTAAGCATCCTTATTTCCGTGACAATTTCTTTGGAAGTCAGGCAATCTGGTTATACACTGTAATATTCCTTTTACAATATTTACTGTTTGTGGTAAAAAATACGATTAAAATGAATACTTTTTATTATTGTCCTATTAAAGGAAACTAAAATGCAGGGTCAGGAGATAAGCACAAGAGAAGCATGGGGTTCGAAGGTCGCTTTTATTTTTGCAGCAACTGGCTCGGCTATAGGACTGGGAAACATCTGGCGCTTTCCAACAGTAGTCAGTCAAAACGGAGGAGCAGTTTTTGTCCTGGTCTATGTTTTAGCTGTGGCTTTTATCGGATTCACGGTGATGCTGGCAGAGCTTACCATCGGACGCCATACCCAGAGGAATCCTGTGGGAGCCTTTGAATCCATAAAACCACGTACTCCCTGGAAATTCATCGGTTACCTTGGAATGATAACAGGCGTATGTATTCTTTCATTCTATGCTGTTGTGGCCGGCTGGGCTGCTGGTTACATTTTTAAAATGGCTAGTGGTGCCTTAAAGGGAAAACTGACAGCTGAGATGTCGAATAAAATATTCACAGAATTTAGCTCCGATCCCATTCAAGTTTTTCTTTTTTTCGGTTTGATCATGGGTTTAACAATTTTCATTGTCTCAAAAGGCGTCAAAAAAGGCATAGAAAGATGGACTAAAGTTCTTATGCCTGTTCTTTTTCTCTTGATAGTATTTCTTGCGATAAGAGCCCTAACTCTTCCAGGTGCCGGAAAAGGCATTGCTTTTTATCTCAGACCCGACTTCTCCAAGCTCAACGGCACTGTTATCCTTTATGCCCTCGGACAGGCATTTTTTTCCTTAAGCCTGGGCATGGGAACAATGATTACTTATGGAAGCTATATCTCCAAAAAAGACAATCTTGTCTCTTCAGCAGGATGGGTTACTTTCTCGGATACTTTTATCGCCCTTCTTGCCGGCCTTATCATTTTTCCTACTCTTGCTTTTTCCGGACAGCCGGGAAATGTGGGAGATGAAACCCTTGCATTCAAAATTTTTCCTCTTATCTTTCCTGAAATTCCAGGGGGGCAAATTTTTGGAATTTTTTTCTTCACTCTCTTAACTGTGGCGGCTATAACCTCGACCATATCTCTACTTGAAGTTCCTGTAGCCTATTTTGTTGATGAACGGAACTGGTCGAGAAAAAAAGCGGCTCTTGTTATAGGCCTTTTCACGTTTGTTCTCGGTGTTCCTGCGGCCCTCTCCACAGGAGGAATGCAATTCTTTACTAAAATAAAAGTTTTAGGATTATTTGCTTTTATCTTCGGCAATATATCCCTAGCTGTAGGCGCTCTGTTCATTTGTATCTTTGTGGGCTACATTTGGGGAATCAAAAAGGCGCTAAAAGAAATCTCTTCCGGAAATCCACGTTTCAAGCTGCGTCCCATCTGGGTCTTTTCGCTCAAGTTTCTCAGTCCTATAGCCATACTTATAATTCTTTACTTTATTAAAACTCTCAAAGGATAAAAAAAAGCTATGAAGAAAAAAGTATTCGCCCTCATTTTCATCTTCATTTTGACATTTAGTGTTTCAATCCTTACTGCAACTGACGTTAAAGGCAAGGTTATTCTTTCTCAAAACGAGGAACCTTATACTCACGGGGCTATTTTACTCTCATCTCTGGGAACCGAAGAATACAGAAAGTCCGAACTCGACAAGTTAGGGAACTTCATTTTCCACGACATCGAACCGGGCAAATACAAAATTAAGATGGACCTTTACAGTGCAACCCCTTCTGGAGGAGAGGGAAGAGAGATCGAAATCACCAAAGAAGAAGAAACAAAGGAAATCAATCTGACAATATCTCTTTCTTTTCTGGATAAAACGCTTGTATTCACCAAGGAAGCGAGTGACTTTATATGGGTTCCCTTGATGGTTATTCTCCTTGGCATTGTAGGAGTAGGACTTACCTATCTCACCCGATTGATTCAGGTCAGGCGTCTTTTCCTTTCCTTAAAGATGGTGCTCAGGGGAGCATTAAAAAAGGATAAATCTGAGAAGGACGAGGGAGATATTTCGCCTTATGCTGCTTTAATGACTGCTCTTGCTGCAACTGTCGGAAATGGAAACATCGCCGGTGTGGCTACAGCTATTGCCACTGGCGGACCCGGGGCGTCTGTCTGGATGTGGATATTTGGCTTTTTTGGCATGGCAACAAAGTATGCAGAAGGTTTCCTCGGGGTAAAGTTCAGAACTAAAAATGAAAGAGGGGAAATGTCTGGCGGGCCAATGTATTATGCCCGCTATGGTATTAAAAACCAAAATTTAGCCAAATTCATGGGAATGTTTTTTGCCATATGCGGCGCTTTCACCTGCCTTTTTGGAACGGGGAATATGGCCCAATCCAATTCCATGGCCCTTGTTTTTAACGACCAGCTCGGAATCCCATTCTGGTTGACAGGCATTGTAATATTCACCATGGTCGGAGCAGTTATTCTAGGAGGAATTAAAAGAATCGGCGGTGTTTCAGAGCGGCTTGTACCGACTATGATCATCCTCTATTTTGGAGGAGCCATGATTATTATTCTGGCAAATATAACCAATCTCCCTGCTGCCTTTGCCGTCATCTTTAAGTCTGCCTTCTCAGTAAAAGCAGTGGGAGGAGGCATGATTGGAGCTTCTGTAAGATTAGCTATCAGTATAGGAGTCAGGAGAGGGCTTCTTTCAAATGAATCCGGATTAGGTTCGGCAGCCATCGCTCAGGCAGCCTCAAAATCTTCTGACCCATCTCGAAACGGCCTTATCGCCATGACCGGGACCTTCATCGATACTCTAGTTGTGAACACTCTCACCACTCTAACAATTGTTGTCACCGGAATGTACCTCAAAACAGCAGCTTTTGGCGCACCGGAGGGCTTAACTTCTACAAAGCTCACTGCAGCTGCTTTTGATTCTGTTCTTCCCTATGGCGGATACATTATTGCATTAAGTTCTTTCCTTTTTGGATATTCGACATTACTGGCATGGTGCTATTACGGAGAAAAGTGCCTTGAGTATATCTTCGGAGTCCGGATAATTTATCCTTATAGAATCGCCTTCATCATCCTGCTATTCATAGGTGCTAATATACAGGGGCCTCATCTGAACATCGTCTGGTACATAGGAGATATGGCCAATGCTTTTATGGCTTTCCCCAACCTGGTTTCCATAATAATATTAGCCGGACTTGTCGGAAAAGTGACAACCAAGTATTTTTACAAAAAGTAAGAATAAATCTATCATTTTGAATGTCCAATTGTCCCTATTCCTGTTGAATGGCAACCTCTTTTATCCATTATTCTTTTATATAGGTATTTGGGAATGTCTTAGCTTCCGTTCAGATTTTTAACGCCATTCCTTCATCAATCTATTCAGAGCATAAACGAAGGGCAGTGGGTGAGAAAAACCGTTTGAAGGCAAAGCGGGCATGGTTCCTCTCCATGATGGAGAGGAGAGCGAAGCCTGAAATCGAGCAGCTTTTGACTCGCTGGGGCAAAAGCTGCGTGTTTTCTGAATCCACTGGCCTGAGTTTATACATACTCGGTGTCCGGCTTCGCCGGATTTCCTCAAATTGCGATTCAGGAAGGCTAAATCTTCAAAGTCGCCTCATCCATCCCCAAATACCTCTAGACAATATTGATCCTACATCATAGAAAAAATGCAAACCTTTTGGATTGATTAATAGAACCATGGGGGGTACTATTAGAACATGAAGTTCCGCAGGAAACCGCTTAAGAAATCTCACTTCCTCATGGGCATTTTTTTAATTCTGACTATCGCCTCCTCTCCTGGCGTATTTGGCCAACAGGATGTTACCGAATACCAGAAACGCCTGTCAAATTTATCCTCACAGATTTATCAGC
>JADHWO010000044.1 GCA_016783445.1 Candidatus Aminicenantota bacterium | reverse complement strand
TCGTGGTTCAGCTCTTCCATCGTATCCAGAATGTTGAATGAGTTCTCCGCATCCAGGTTGGCTGTGGGCTCATCGGCAAGGATGATGGATGGCTCCTTGACAATAGCCCGGGCCACGGCCACCCTCTGGCTTTCTCCTCCGGATAACTGGGCAGGCTTGGATTTGGCTCTGTCCGCCAGATTGACCCACTCCAGAGCTTTCATGACCTTTTCTTTGCGTTCTTTCGGAGACAGATTAAGCAGAAGCAAAGGAAACTCGACGTTTTCATAAACAGTATAGACAGGAAGCAGGTTGAACGTTTGAAAGATAAATCCGATGTTTTTGTTGCGCAGCCATGCGGCCTGTTTATGAGATAAGTCTTCAATATTTTTACCCATAACCACAGCGCTTCCTTCGGAAGGTGAGTCTAGTGAGCCTACGATGTTGAGAAATGTTGTTTTCCCCGAACCGCTCGGGCCTACAAGGCCGGCAAACTCGCCCGATTTGAATTCAAGATTCACTCCGTTGAGGGCGTACAGTTTTGTCTGGCCCATGGAATAGATTTTAATAAGCTCTTTTGTTCTGATCAAATAAGAATTGTCCATTGTGACCTCACTTCCTTATATATAAAATACTCTTTCTTCAAATAAAATATTCTCAATAGTTAAAATTAATCATAACTTGAAATCCCTTGCCTGCATAAAGATTATTCTCCGGCAGGTTTTGATAAATCTGGAATTGCTCAGGATTCCAGAAACCGATGATGTTGATTGTCCATCTGTCATAAGTCCGGCGCCAGTTGAGAAAGCTGTAAAGATCTCTATTATCCCAATCATAATATAATATATAACTCAGATTATCCAGAAGACTCAGGGGATAACCCAGTGATAGGGCTGAAAATGTGATGCTTTCTCCTGATTCTAATGCTTTTGTGCTGCTGGTGAAAGAAAAAAACTCACCAATAACATTCAGGCCGTTTCCAAGACCAACGGTATAGTCGAGACCGATATTGAGTGCCCTTTGCCAGGTGAATGGAAGGGCTTCGCTGTTTTGGTGCGTCAAGGTGCCCTCAAACCAGAAGCCGACTCCAAGATCCCATTTGCCATCAAGGGCAAATCGATTTTCCGGAATAGAGGATTCGACTGGAGTAATAAGGGCAAATGGGCCTTGGTTTGGATCGATATTCCGGTGGTGGCAGGTAATGGCCCACTCACCGTTTCCAAGCGGAAGCTGGATGCGTCCACCGAATTCTGGGGATTTAGATTTGGAAGGGAAAAATTCCCATCCTTTAAGCTTATCATTACCATAAAGCCCCCATACCCAGATGTTCGTATTGTCGAGAAAATAGTATCTCAAGAGAAGTCCATAAACACCGTCTGTAAGCTGCAGAGGATCGCGGGGATCGATACGGTCAAACCACATCAAAGGTCTCAGGAGGGAGGCCGATCCGAAGTTTATTTTCTGCAGCCCCAGTCTGGCTTCGAACCGGGATGAAGAATACCGGGCCCACGTCCTGTAAAGGTCGATCTTGCTGTCGGTCTTTATATCTGTAAATGAATGTATGTGTGCCATTCCGTAAGTGTTAAGCGAGAGCTCGAAATCCAGATAGTGATTTTCTGAAAGGGATTTTTTAAAAGAAAACTCAGGAATGTACCTGAGGCCAAATAAGGGCTTGGTAATATTGTCTGTGTTAAGTGTGATCCATCCAGAGATCAGGCCTTTAAAGTTAAAGGTCTGGCAAAGCAGTACTTTCTGAAAAAACAGAATCATGCATCCTGTTATGATCAATACAAAAATTCTGGATCTGGCGAGATTCACCTTTACCTCTCTTTGTTTCACCATAAGAATTTGCTTTTTTGGGTTGCTTTGATTTCGATTCATTTTGCTAAATTTGAGCCCTTTTATCTCCTCTATTGCCAATACTATAAGGTGACAACCAATCTTATTTTTCATTCCCTAAACATCCTTATGATTGAGGATGAATCATGACAATTTTATGACTTTCTTTTTCTAGGCATTGAAATTCCAAAGGAAAAAATTAAGAATTGCAGCAAAGCTCACCCAGAGAATATAAGGAATAAGTAAAGTTCCTGCGGCCTTTGAAACCTTATAAGATTTAAGAATCGTCAGCAAAATGGCTATCCAAAGAAAAATAATTTCTATGAATGCAAAAAATGGGGACTTTAGACCAAAGAATATAACTGACCAGCACACATTCAAAATCAATTGGATAGCAAAAAACAAGATAGCTATCCTCACCTTTTTATCTTCTAAAGTTTTGCGCCATAAAAGAAAAAGAGAAATTCCCATCAACACAAATAGAGTAATCCAGACAGGAGAAAACAGCCAGTTTGGCGGATTGAAAGCCGGCTTTTTAAGAGAAGCATACCACGTTGGGATCATAGGCGATGTAAATAAGGATCCTACAACTCCAGCCAATTGACAGATTATGAGGCTAATTATTAGCTTAAGTAAATCCTTTTTTCTCATTTTCCTACCCTCCTTTTGTTTACGTCATTTTATTCTATCCACTATTCCTTTGGAAACCAAGGGAAAAACACACTGGTTTTCTTTGCATATTCTGTGAATTCTTTGTTTCCAGCATATTTTTTTCAAGCATGGGAATTCCTGAAATTTTTAACAATAAAACCTATTCCCCAGGAGATGTCAACAATAAAGTTATCTTTTTTTATGAGAGCAATAAAGAAAATGATTGTCATATACAGAAAAACAGCCGCAGCTGTGTACAAGATAAAATCAATCATTCCCACTTAATCTTTTCCACACGGTCGATGGATCTCATAGTCCTGGCAGGCAAGAATAGGAGTGGCTGGGAAGCAGGGATTCGAACCCCGATTCCATGATCCAGAGTCATGTGTCCTACCATTGGACGACTTCCCAACAGAAGCAATAATAATAGATATTCCAGTGATTTTCAACCTCGCTAATTAGAGAGATTATAAAAAAGGGGGCAGGCTGCTTTTTCTGTAGGGATTTGATTTATCAAATCCACTATTTGATTATGTTATAGGAGTTGAGTCACTTTTTTATTGAAGGGCTTGATGAATCAAGCCCCTACATTTAAAGAAAAGCCTGCCCCCTTTTTTTCTTTTTTGCCTTGCGTTGACTTGGTATATTGCCGATGGTAAGATTGACGATTCGTTATGAAAAAGAATTTTGTGCGTTTGGGATTAATTTCACTTCTCACAATTGTTTTCCTTTTCTTCTTCTTCCAGAGGGTTGAATGGAGAGAGGTTTTAAGCCACTTAAAAAGTGTAAACCTTATATTTTTTATACCTCTTATTCTCCTTGTGCCTCTCCACCTTGTGGCTCGCTCTATCAGATGGAAATATCTTCTTAAGCACGAGAAAAAGGGCGTAAAATTTTATAATATGTTTGCAGGGAATGCAGTTGGATTTACAGTGACTCTCCTTTTTCCAGGGAGATTAGGTGAACTTGTTAAACCTTTATACTTAGCCCAGAAAGAAAAAATGAGCAAGGGATTTGCGGTAGGCACTGTTGTGGTTGAGAGGATTTTTGATGTATTTACAATGTGTTCCCTTCTGGGACTTTTTCTTCTATCTAAGCCTTTCTATTCTTCCTATTTTCAAGCCGATGATAAAGCGTATTCGGATCTTCAGATGTATGGGATAATCGGAGTTGCTTTTGCTTTTTTGCTCCTCGTGATAATCCTTTCACTATATTTTTTCAAGGAAAAGACCCTGTCTATTTTTGCTTTTTTCCTTAAACCCTTTCCTCATAAAATATCCCAAAAAATTCTTGAGAATTCGGAAGAATTTATTAAGGGATTAAAATTTTTCCATTCAGTCGGGAATCTGTTTATGTATATATTACTTTCTTTTGTTGTATGGCTGGGCATTGTTTTTTATTATTGGCTGTTTTTCTTTGCTTATAAGATTTCCATACCGTACTTACTCCTTTTTCCTTATGTCTTTTTAACAATGGTGGGGGCTGCAATTCCTACTCCTGGAATGATTGGAGGATTCCATTTCTTCAGCAGGCTGGGCCTGACCTCTCTCTATAATATTGATGAGAATCTGGCAGTAGGGATGACAATCGTAATTCATGCTATTCAGGTTGTGGTGACTTGCCTGATAGGGTATGCTATATTATGGAAAGAAGGAATTTCGCTGTTTCAAATAAAAAATATAGGGGAGGATGTTGAATAATGCGGTGCCCTTATTGTGAGCATTCAGAAAGCAAGGTCATTGATTCTAGAGAAAGTAAAAATGGCTTATCCATCCGACGCCGCAGAGAGTGTCTTTCTTGTAAAAGAAGATTTACCACTTATGAAAAGATAGAAGAAATTCTCTTTATGGTGGTTAAAAAGGATGGAAGACGGCAGTCCTTTGATAATCAAAAGCTTTTGCGGGGCTTATTAAAGGCGTGTGAAAAAAGGCCTGTCCCCTTAGTAAAACTGGAGGAGATAGTTGAGGAAATTGAAAGCAAATTACAGGAGAGAGCAGAAAAAGAGATGAATGCCTCAGAGATCGGGAAGTTCGTGATGAAAAAACTTAAGGTGTTGGATAAAGTTGCCTATGTCAGGTTTGCTTCTGTATACCGAGAGTTCAAAGATGTTGCGGAATTTAAACAGGAATTAGAATCTCTTTTAAAAGAAAAGTAATTTCCATCTGAGATGATAAAAAGAACAAAGCCTGTTTTGAGAACAGCAAAGATCAAGGCATAAACAGATAAAATTGCGGGGTGATTTTTTCCAAAAAAAGATTTATTAGCTTTAAATGAGGACTGGAATTACAGTGTGGATATTAAAGAAAAAAGAAAGTGAATTTGTGTTAAAAGTACAGAGAACCGAGGAATAGAGCTGGAGGAATATTATGAAAAAAAAGGAAAATAAAAACCAGGATCAATTTGAAGATATTATGGGGAATCGGGATAAGAAGCTTCAGGTCCCTAAAGAGTTACCGATTCTGATGCTGAGAGATATAGTTGTTTTTCCCTATATGGTTATCCCCTTGTTTGTGGGGAGGGAAAAATCAATGAATGCCATTGATTTTTCGCTTTCTTCACATCGAATGATTCTTCTCCTGTCTCAAAAAAATATGGAGATCGAGGAACCTAAAAGGGAAGATGTCCACAATGTAGGAACGGTTGCTTTGGTTATGAGAATGCTTAAACTTCCGGATGGAAGAGTGAGAATTCTGGCGCAGGGGCTTGTCCGGGCAAAAATAACGAACTTAAATGAGGATAAGCCTTATTATTCAGCTAATGTAAAGGTCATTGTTGAACCCGAAGAGAAAGAAAAATCCATGGAGATTGAAGCTTTAATCAGGAATACTCGTTCCGGGCTGGAGAAAGCTTCTTCTTTGGGAAAAGATATTTCTCCAGAGGTAATGATTCTTGCAGCCAATATTGAAGAACCTGGAAGACTGGCTGATCTGACCGCAGCTAACTTGGAATTAAAGGTTCGTGAAGCTCAGCGTATTTTAGAGATAGCTGATCCTGCTATGAGGTTGAAGAGAGTTTATGAGCTTTTAGCAAGAGAGCTTGAGCTTCTGGATGTCCAGTCCAAAATCAGTACTGAGGCTAAAGGAGAAATGGACAAACTCCAGAAGCAATACTTTTTAAGACAGCAGATGAAAGCAATCCAGAAGGAATTGGGAGAAGGGACTGAGATTCAGGAAGAAATTATAGGTTATGAGGATGCATTAAAGAAGTTAAAGACTACTCAGGAAGTCAAAGAGGAACTGGAAAAGCAGATTGTCCGCCTTTCTCAAATGCATCCAGAGTCAGCCGAAACGGCTGTTGTCCGCAATTATCTGGATTGGATGTTTGCCCTTCCCTGGAATAAGAGCACAGTTGATAATTTAAATCTAAAAAAAGCGAAGATAATACTGGATGAAGACCATTATGGCCTTGACAAAGTTAAAGAGAGGGTTGTTGAGTATTTAGGTGTAAGGAAACTTTCCAGGAAGATAAAGGGGCCAATTCTTTGTTTTGTTGGTCCACCCGGTGTGGGAAAAACTTCTCTCGGCCGTTCTATAGCCAGAGCTTTAAGAAGAAAATTTATTCGAATTTCTCTTGGAGGAGTCAGAGATGAAGCAGAGATTAGAGGGCATAGAAGGACATATGTCGGAGCATTACCTGGAAAGATTATCCAGGGATTAAGACGGTGCCGGTCAAATAATCCTGTGTTTATGATGGATGAAGTTGATAAAATTGGCGCTGATTTTAGAGGCGACCCTTCTTCAGCTCTTCTTGAGGTTCTGGATCCCGAGCAAAACTATTCTTTCCGGGACCACTATCTGGGTGTTCCTTTTGACCTCTCCAGGGTGATGTTTATAACAACCGCTAACCTTCTTGATCCAATCCAGCCCGCTTTCCGCGACAGAATGGAGGTCCTTCGGCTTCCAGGGTATACAGAGGAGGAAAAGCTGCAGATCGCTCTCTATCATTTGGTGCCCAAGCAAATAGAAGAAAATGCTCTGAATGAGAAGTTAATTTCTTTTACAATAGGATCTATCAAGAAAATTATTTCTCTCTATACACGGGAAGCAGGAGTAAGAAATCTCGAAAGGGAGATTGCCTCGGTTTGCCGTAAGGTTGCCAGAAGAGTGGCTGAAGGAGAGAAGAAACTGACCAGAGTTACCTCTCAAAGCATAGAGAATTACCTCGGTCCTCCAAAGATATTTAGGGACCAACTTCTGCAAAAAAATCGAGTTGGGGTGACTACAGGAGTTGCTTGGACAGCCACAGGAGGAGAGATTCTTTTTGTGGAAACAATCAAAATGAAGGGGAAGGGGAATCTGTTCCTGACAGGATCATTAGGGGATGTTATGAAAGAATCAGCCCAGGCAGGTTTGAGCTATGCACGTGCTCATTCTAGAGAATTGGGGATTAGTAGCCAGACCTTTTCTCAAAACGATTTTCACATTCACATCCCTGAAGGAGCCACACCAAAAGACGGCCCATCTGCTGGAATTACAATTGCCACTTCACTTATTTCGGTCTGTACAGATTTAAAGGTTAAATGGGATGTTGCCATGACTGGAGAAATCACTTTAACGGGTAATATTCTTCCGGTGGGAGGGGTGAAGGAAAAAGTTTTAGCTGCTCAGCGAGCTGGTGTGAAAAAAATGGTTTTGCCCCTGGCAAATAAGAAGGATCTGATCGATTTGCCCAGGAAAGTAATAAGAGATATGCAGTTTATTTTTATCGAAGAGGTTAACGAGATTTTTAAACATGCTCTAGTAAAAAAAGCGAGCAAAAAAAACAAAAGCCTGAAAAAGGGGACAGGTGTACTAGCTCAATAATTCGGTAACACTTTCTGTAATGATATAGAAGATATAAAAGTCATTGCGAGCGACCGAAGGGAGCGTGGCAATCTCATAAGATAAGAGGCTATTCTTATTTATATTATGGCTCCATTTCCCCCTTTTTCTTTTTAATTTAAGCTGGTAATTTTGAGAGAAAATCCCCCTTAAGAACAATCTCAGCTGGACCGGATTGATATACTTTCTTTTTTTCCCATTCGACAGTAAGCTCTCCCATGCTTGTTCTGACTTTAACTTTTTTTTCAGTCAGGTTCTTCAAGATTGAAGCTACAGCAGCTGCACAGGCACCGCTTCCTGAAGAGAGGGTTTCCCCAACGCCTCTTTCCCAGAAAAGAACTTCGATTTCTTCACTGCTTAAAACTCTGATAAACTCTATGTTTGTCCTATTGGGAAAGAAGGGATGGGATTCAATTTCTCGTCCGATCTGGTGCCATTCTATACGTGCAGGAAAACGGTCAACAAAAATTGAACAATGGGGATTACCGAGAGAAATAACTGTTATGGGGTAGATTTTTTGGTTGATGGATAGAGGGTAGTCTATAATCTTTTCATGAGAGGAACCATCATCAAAAGGAATATCTTGAGACCTTAAGCGGGGGACTCCCATTTCGATTCTGAGCAGAAAAAGATTCTTTTTACCCTCGAGAAGCCTGCACTCTCTGTGTCCTGCCGTTGTGAGGAAAATGATTTGAGCGGAGTCGATTTTTTTTTGTTGATAAAGGCATGCGGCCGCGCATCTTAATCCATTCCCTGAGATTTCTGCCTCAGTTCCGTCAGCATTAAAAATGCGGAATTTGACATGGCCTTTTACTCTGTCTTTGACTGAGATAAGGAGCAGGCCATCAGCGCCTACTCCGGTATGACGGTCACAGATTCTCCAGGCAAGATTGCTTATGTTAGCAAGATTTTTAGTCTCTGTCTCATCAATAATCAGGAAATCGTTGCCTAAAGAATGAACTTTAAAAAACTTCATTCGGGTATCCTTAAGGTCCTGATGAATTCTATTGTTTCTCTGCTTGTTTCTCTCCGGATCTTTAACATAAGTGTGTCGCCGGGATCCAATTTATTAATTATTTTTGTTAAATCTCTTTCATTTCTGATCTTTTCTCTGTTGGCTTCAAGGATGATGTCTCCAGCTTGGAGCTCTTTGCGAGCGGCTTCGCTGAAGCGTGTGACTTCGGCAATTAAAACTCCTTCCTGGGTTTGGAGTCCAAGGCGTCTTGCTATTTGCTGAGTCAAGGTTGTATAAGAAAATCCTAAGTCTTTTTCTGAAGAGTCTGATGATTTTTGTTCTCTGTCAGCATCCAGTTCAATAAGTTTTGCATCAACAACCCTCTCTTTTCCTTCCCGGATGACTTTGATATTGATTTTTTTCCCTGGTTCGATCTCAGCAATCTTAAACTTAAGGTCATTGGAACTTTTTACAGGCTTTCCATCAATTTCGATAATAACATCATAAGGTTTTATCTCAGCCTTATCTGCAGGCGTGCCAGACGAGACTTCATGGACAAAAGCTCCTTTTTTTGTTTCCAGCTTAAGAGCCTCTCTCTCATCTTCAGTGAGGTCTCCGGTTCTAACTCCAAGATATCCTCTGATAACTTTGCCTTTGTCTTTGAGCTGTTTGACGATTTTTCTGGCCAAGTTGGAAGGAATGGCGAATCCGATGCCGATGTTTCCTCCTGTGGGGGCCAAGATTATTGCATTTATTCCTACAACCTCTCCTTTCATATTTACCAAGGGACCTCCGCTGTTGCCACGGTTAATGGCGGCATCTGTCTGAATATAATCCTGATACTCAGGTACATTCAAACTTCCCCCGAGTTGTCTTCCTTTAGCGCTGACAATTCCTGCTGTGACAGTGTGCTCCAATCCCCAGGGATTTCCAATAGCTAAAACCCACTCTCCAACGCGCAGTTGAGCAGAATCTGCAAGCTCAGCAAATGGCAGATTTTTATCATCAATCTTTAAAAGAGCTAAATCTGTCCTGGGATCTGTTCCGACGATCTTGGCTTTGTATTCTTTGTCTTGGAGTGAGAAGACAGTCACTTTTACGGCGTTTTCTATGAGATGATTGTTAGTCACAACGTATCCATCTGAACTGATAAAAAAGCCTGCACCACGAGCTTCTGAACGGTACTCTTGCTCTCTTCCCCTGGGTGTGCCGAAAAATCTATCCCAGAAATCCTCAAAGGGCCAATCATCTCCAAAGCCCGTAGCTTTTCTCTTTTCCACCCTCTCAGTTGTAATCCTTACCACAGAAGGACCAACTTTATCTGCGACTTTGACAAAGTTCAAATCCGATTTAGCCTGGGGAGAAGGAGAAGCATGAAGAACAGCAGGTGATGAAGAGAAATTAGGCTCATATAGAAAATTTTCTGAAGTATTTTTTTCTGGAAAGTAGAAGAAAACCATTCCTGCCAAGAATATTCCCAGAAAGAAGCTTATCAGAGCTATCAAAGTTATCTTTTTCATTTTAATTCCTCCTAAATCTTAGTTATTAAAATATCATACTCATATAAAAAATTCAATCAGCCCACTTATTGTAAACTCTTGATTTATTAAAAAGTTGCAGTGTTAAATGTTGAGATGCGACCCCTTCTATTGTATTATAAGTCGAAGAGGATAGCTATGGAAAAAGGTTTTCTGATTGTTTTTGAAGGGATTGATGGTGCTGGCAAGTCAACACAAGCAGAAACTCTCTTGAAGAGACTTCAGGGGAGGGGATTTGATGTGTTATATTACCGGGAACCGTCGATGGGCCGATGGGGACGCGAGATTAAAGAAAAAGCTCTTCATCCCGATTCTATCACTCCAGAAGAGGAACTCAATTTATTCTTGAGAGATAGAAAAGAAAATGTGGAAAAAAACTTAAAACCGGCTCTAAAAAGGAAAAAAATAGTCATTCTGGATAGATATTACTATTCAACGATTGCTTATCAGGGGGCAAAAGGAATAAATAAGGAACGAATTAAAAGAATGAATGAGGAGTTTGTTGTGGAGCCTGATTTGGTTTTTATCCTGGATATAAATCCAAAAAAGGGTATAGAGCGCATAAAGAATCGGGGAAAGAGAGATAAGCTTTTTGAACGGGAAGAATATTTGGTCAAGGTAAGAAATATATTCAGAAGTTTTAAGGGAAGAAAATTTATACACATTAATACTTCAAAACCCGAGGAAGAAATCAGCAATAAAATAGAAGAAATTGTTCTCTCAACTGTATCTGACCCCGTTTGACGTTTGAGTCTAGCCAATATTCCACAAATTTGTTATATTTTAATCTATGGCATTTAAAAGAAACTTATCCATAAAGATAAAAAAGGCAAAAAAGTCTGTGAGCCGAGAAGCTTTTGAAGCGGCTTGGATAGAAAAGAAAAAAAAGCCTCTCTGGCGGAGAATTGTTAAAGTAGCCTTCCTTTTTGGTCTTTTTTCCTCTGCATGTGTTTTGGGATGTGTTTTTGGGACCTATATGGCCGTTCGTCAGAATCTCCCCTTAGTATCTGAGCTGGAAGAGTGGGAACCTAACATCATTACTTATATTTATTCTGATGATGGGGAAGTTATCATGCAGTATGCTGTAGAAAAAAGGATTGAAGTTCCATATGAAGAAATTCCGGATATTATGAAAAAAGCAATCTTGGCTACAGAAGATCCAAGATTTTTCAGTCACAAAGGGATTGATTTTTTTGGAATTTTACGAGCAATAAGAGTAGATATCAGTAATAAATTAAAGGGAAAGACGAGTAGACTTCACGGTGGAAGCACTATCAGCCAGCAGCTGGCAAGAGAACTCTTCCTCCATCGCCGGCAAACCATTCGCCGTAAATTGAAAGAGGCTATACTTTCCCTCCAGATTGAAAAGAGATATTCAAAACAAGAAATCTTTGCTATGTACTGTAATCAGTTTAACCTTGGTTATAGTAATGGAGCTTACGGAGTTGAAGCTGCCTCCCAATTGTATTTTGGAAAAAATGTGTCAGAATTGAGCCTGGAAGAAGCGGCGCTTATCACTGGAATTTTCAGAGGGCCCACTCGCTATGACCCTTACAGGAATCCAAAACTCTCCTTGCAGCGGAGAAACCATGTGCTAAATCGTATGGTTGAAGAAGGATCTTTAACAGAAGTTGAAGCAAATGAAGCCAAAGCTAAGCCGCTTAATGTTCTCCCTTTGAACAGAGAAGACCCCAGGTTTGCCTCCTATTTCAGTGAAGAAGTCCGGAGGTACTTAAAAGAGAATTATGGCGATGCTGCTATTTATAGAGAAGGATTAAAAGTATATACAACCTTAGATCCAACACTACAGAAATATGCTGAAGAGGCCGTCCGGAATGGACTCCGTGACCTGGATAAAACACAGGGCTGGAGAGATGATAAAAGGAATTTAATAAAGGAAGGATTAGAAAGCCTTGAAGACCTGGAGAATAGTTCAATTAGAGGATGGCCGCCCAGTAGCTGGCTGAAGCCATCTTTGGAAGAAAAGGAAGTTATAGAGTCTGTTGTTTTATCGGTCGAAGAGGAAGAAGCTTCTGTTCAAGTGAAAGATTATGTAGGGAAGCTGACGAATGAAAAGATTTCCTGGACAAAGACAGAGAATCTAAAAGACCTTATCAAAGAAGGAGATGTTATCCATGTCAAGATCAAAGAGATAGATGAGGAAAAGAAAGAACTTCTTGTCTCACTCGACCAGGAGCCTATCCTTGAAGGAGCATTTCTTGCCATTGAACCTTTAACAGGGCAGATAAAAGCTATGGTAGGGGGTTATTCTTTTAAAAGAAGCGAATGGAACAATGCAACACAAGCCATGAGGCAAGCCGGTTCAGCAATAAAGCCTATTCTTTATGCAGCAGCCCTTGATACTCGATTATTCACTCTAGCGAGCATTATCAATGATGAACCAACAACCTTCATCGATAAGTGGTCAGGGAAGCCCTGGTCTCCTCCGAATTATGATGGGAGGTATAAAGGGGCTGTAACTGTCCGCAAAGGCCTGGAGGAGTCAAGAAATATAGTAACAGCCAAACTCCTGGATTTTATATCCCCACAGAAGGGCGCTGAATACTGCCGGAAATTTGGGATCACATCCCAAGTCTACCCCTTTCTTTCCCTGTCTCTGGGGGCATTTGAGCTTCGTCTCGTTGAACTTGTTTCTGCCTTTACGACTTTTCCCAATAAAGGCATTCGGATAAAGCCCTATTTTATATCCCGTATTGAGGATAAAGATGGAAACATTTTAGAAGAGAGTAAGATTGAAGCTGAGGAAGTAATTTCTCCACAGATTGCATATATGATGACTTCTTTGCTACAGGGAGTGGTTCAGAATCCAGGCGGTACGGGCTGGAGGGCAAGGAGATTGAAGTGGCCTTTAGGCGGGAAAACAGGTACAACGGATGACTATGCAGATGCCTGGTTTATAGGATTTTCACCGTCTCTCTGTGCTGGAGTTTGGGTTGGACATGGGGCAAGGATTCCCATAGGGGAGAGACAGTCTGGAGCTGTGGCAGCGCAGCCGATATGGGTAGACTTTTTTGAAAAAGTCATAAGAGATAAAAAGCAAGAAATGGAAGGGAAAGAAGAAGAGTTTATTGTTGAAGAATTTGAGATTCCTCCAAATTTATCCTTTGTAGAGATTGATAGAAAAACCGGCTTGCTTGCAAATCCATTTGTTTGCCTTTTTACCATAAATGAGGTTTTTCTTCCAGGGACTGAGCCTAAAAGGTATTGCACGTACGAAGACCATCTGATGATTCTTGATTATTATGAAATAAGAAGGCAGGAACAACGCTAACAGCCAGCAGTCAGCTTCCCCCTTCTTAACTTGAACACTTGCCTCATTATTTTCGCCTCCTCTGTCAGATATAAAGGATCACTGCTGTCCGGTTAAACTAAAAATAAAATTATTTGTATTGATATCATTGAAGTTACATCAGATAAAATCACAATTTCAGTTCAAATCGATAACAGAAATTATCTCTTTATCTATTTA
Organism: Candidatus Aminicenantota bacterium; assembly: GCA_016783445.1. GTDB lineage: Bacteria > Acidobacteriota > Aminicenantia > Aminicenantales > Aminicenantaceae > JADHWO01. The sequence continues at coordinate 6,263 of JADHWO010000044.1, read as the reverse complement.
TATATCAGCATCTTACAAGAAATATTAAATATTAAACCGGACAGCAGTGATAAAGGATATAAAAAATAAAGTAAAAGGTGTCAGTCCTTGACATTGAACATTTGTAAGTCAGATATGGGTCCTTTTGTGCTTTTTTAATTTCCGGTGAGACAATGTCCAAAGCCAGGGACTGAATCCGTATGTGCGCTCGCCCGAAAGGGCGTTCACTTTTTCTTCCTGACCTTACTTGAGGATGAACGGGATGAGGATGACCTTGTTTGTGATGAGGTTGAAGAAGATCTGGATCTTGAGCTTGAACTAATTCTTTTTGAAGTGGTACCCTGGGAAGCACTTCCTGAAGAACGGATTATGATGGACTTGTTGCTCTTTGTGAGGTTTTTGTAAAGGCGCCCGAGATATGAACTCGATTTTTTTGTTTTTATTTTTCCAGGATAATTTTTTATGCTTATTTTTGATGAAGAAGGATAACCATAGGAACCTTTCTTTAGACTTCCTTTGGTTCTTGCGCTCGATTTTTCCTTAATGATTTTCCTTTCTGGAGATGTGCTTGAACTTTGGACAGCCTTTTTTGAGTCGATAGATCCGGGTTTTCTGATTGAGGTCTGAGTCGAACGCTTGATCCGTTCCTGTTTGGACAAACTGTCTATTTTTTTGAGGAAGAGCTTTTTCCCCTCTAGCGTTTCGACAGAAACCTTGCTTGCTTTGGGCCTTAGTGGCAGCCGCTGGCTGGAAAGTTTGATTTTGCCCAATTTCTTGACTGATTCTCGGTTCAGGGCAACCTTGGAGACATTTTGAGCACTGAGCTGATTTTTATGAATAACAGTAATTACGCGAGAGTTAGAAGGGTAATAAGTACCTGAATACCTGCCATTATAGATGTTGTTGGTTATCACACCCGGGTAACCGTAATAACTTAATGGTACCCAGCCAATGTAGTCATATCCCCAATACCAGTGTACCCAGGAAGGGCCCCAGATAGTGGTTGGGATCCAGTACCAGCCGAGCCCATACCTCCAGTGCCATCTGCCGTAATGGTATGTGCACCATCCCCATGGTTCGTACGGAATCCAGCTCCAACCGCATAAAGGAAGCCAGGACCATCGACCGTTATAATAGGGGCGCCAGGACGGATCAGCACCTCCAGGAACCCAGACATAGCCATAAGGAGGGGCGTAAACCCAATCACCGTATTCAGCCAATTCATGTTCAAAATCTTCCAGCTCTTCTGGGAGATAAGCTTTTGCAAGATGTTTTCTGATTTTAGAATCTCTGTGTTCGCTCCATCTGTCAAAACTATCTTCAGCAATCGCACGAAATGGAGTGGGTCGTGAGGTGAAACGGGCATTGGAGGCCTCAAGTCTTTGCTCATCCTTTATCAGGACAGATCCCGTTTCTCCTGCAGCTTCTACTATCCCTTCAAAAACAAATATTTCAGTTTCTCTGTTCTGTCTCACATCTATTCTGTAAAGTCCTTCTTCCAGGACATAGACAGAGACATCAGAGGTGTGGATTTCGATATCCTTTTCTTCCTCCAGAGAACCTACATTAATATAAACGTTTCCTGACCAGATACGAATTCGGACAAGGTCGTACCCTTTTTTTGGCAAATTTAGGAAATCTATTTTTGTATCTTTGTCTAGTCTGACGTAATTTGCTTTCCCCAGATAAATTTCTGCACGACCATCAGTTGTACCTATTCTGTCACCTTCGGAAATAGCTGTATTTAATACAGCTTCTTCATATCCAAGGTCAGCTGCTCTCTGGATATAGGCTTTTCCCGTCATATAGCTTAATCGGGCAAACGTATAGTTAGTGTATTGGGTCTCTTCTGCGCCAAGGGTAGAGAAAAAGAAAAGAATAGCTATCAGAATTCCTGCCATTTTTCTCATTTTTCTTCTCCTTTATTAATTTCTATTATATTACTATGCAAATACTATGCCAATTCCTCTCCCCTTAAGACCCCAGGTTTCCTCCTGATATTATGTCCTTAAAAGATGACGTGTGGCATATTAAAACTACAGGTAGACTGGATTCCACATATATGGGGGTGACAAAACTGTTTTTTTGTAGGGGTTTGATTCATCAAGCCCCTTGATTTTTCCTTTTGCTGCAGATACACAATATCTAACGAATTGTGCTTTTTGGTTTTCAGTTAATTTTATATTTTCCAGTATTTTTTCTGTGTCTCAAAAACCGGAGCCAGTTCCCTTTCAGTAATAGAGGAAATTTTATCTTCTATATCTGGTTTTTTTGCTTCTCCACTAAGCTGGAGTAAAACTTGTTTGACTCCTTCCCGGAGACCATTGAGGTCATAGCCTCCCTCCAGAGTAAATAGAATTCTCTCTTTGGAAAAATCTTTGGCTAAGGCGAGAAACTCAGAGGTGAGAGCCCCAAATCCCTCTTCGCTGATTTTCATCCCTCCCAGGGGATCTGCCTTATAGATGTCAAATCCGGCGGAGACGAGGATGAATTCTGGCTTGAAGAGAGCTGTGATAGGGGAGAGGATTTTTCTGTATATAAAAAGATAGTCTTCATCTGTTTTCCCGGAGGAGAGAGGGACATTAACAGTAAATCCTTCTCCGTTTCCCTGTCCTGTCTCATCCCAGTATCCTGTCCCCGGATAGTGGGGGAATTGATGTGTGGAAAAATAAAGAACGTCGTTTCTGTCATAAAAGGAATGCTGGGTTCCATTTCCATGGTGCAGGTCCCAGTCGATGATCAAGATACGCTTGAGGCCGTGTTTTTTTATCAAATATTCAGCTCCAACAGCCACATTGTTGAAAAGACAGAATCCCATGGCTCTTGAAGCTTCGGCATGATGGCCTGGTGGTCTGACAAGAGCAAAACCGTTCTTGATTTTCCCTCCCATAATGAGGTCGATGGCTTCTAATAATCCGCCGGCAGCAAGCAGAGCAACTTCATAGGAACGGGAAGAGGTAGCTGTGTCAGGGTCAAGATAGACTCTTTCTTTGCCTGAGGTTTCTTTAATGGTCTTAACATAGGAAGGGGAGTGAACGGTCTGAATTTCTTCCTCTTTTGCAGGACGGGGCTTGATCTCCAAAAATGGAAAAGTAATTTCCTTTTCCACCATATTGTAGATAGTCTCTATTCTTTTTGGATTTTCAACATGGAAAGCTCCCATGTTGTGTTCCATGTACTGCCAATCCTTAACGATTCCCGTCCTCAATTGGTCCTCCTATTTTTAAAAAAAACACTCCATTTCTCAGGCGAGGGCTTTGGAGTAAGAAGGCTGACGCCAAAAAGAAGAGTGAGAGAACAGATTAAAGCGGGGTAGATCGCCGGAATGCCCAGAGGAAGATGGCCCTGGATCTTATAGATGATTTCCCAGACAACGGTTGTAACAAGTCCGCCCATAATAGAAGACACTCCGCCCGAGGCTGTTGCCCGCTTCCAGAAGAAAACAGCGATTAGAGCTGGAGTGATTCCGGCTCCATAGACCGTATAAGCCGCATAAGCAGCATCCAGGATCCGGGGAAAAAAGCGAATGAGTGAGTAGGATATAAAACCCAGCACAATAACAGTGAGTCTTGAGTATAGGATCATTTTTTTGTCCGGCAGACTGGGATTAATAAACCGCTGGTAGATATCTCTGATGACATTTGTTGCCGGGACAAGAAGAAAACTGTTTGCTGTGGAGATAATAATCGCTACTATGGCAACTAAAAGAAAACATCCTACAACAAGAGGAACTCCTTTATGGGCAACAAGAAGAATAATTTTTCCCGCCTCTTTTACCTCAAGCCCCTTAAAATAACTGCTTCCAATAACAGCTAGACTCTGCAGAGTAATTCCTAAAATTATTACTCCCAGAAGCCACCCTATAACCGATTTTTTTGCTTCTTTTTCATTTTTAGCTGAAAAAAAGCGCTGGTACATGTTTCCCATTCCCAAAGCAAGAAGGAAAGTTGGAATAAAGTAACCCAAGGCCTGGATCCACGTCATATTCCCTAAAAAAGAATGACTTCTTGGTGTTACATTGGCAGTAATAAAGTCCATTCCTCCAACATTGTGGATGAGGAAAGGAACGGCAAGAAGGATTCCTGTTATCATAACGATACCGTTAAAAATGTCTAAATAGGCTACCGAGATCATACCGGCAAGAAGCGTGTATGTGATAACAAAAAAAGCGACGATTACTATTCCTGTCTCAATGGAGATTTTTTCACCTGTAATCATATTGAGCACCCAGCCTCCTCCTCGAAACTGGTAGCTGACAATCGTTACATAGGCAATGATTGTAGCTATTGTGGCGAGAATTCTGGCCCATTTGTTGTAACGGGCTTCCAGGATGTCGGGAACAGTGAATTGTCCAAAACGTCTGACTCTTCCTGCAATGAAAAAAACAATAATAATGCCCAACCATCCGCCGCTGCTGCCTATAAGTGAGGAATAGCCGTGGTTGTAGCTGAGGTCAGATACGCTAAAGATATCTCCTGAGCCAATCCAGGTGGCAAGAAGAGTCCCCACAAGTATCGGAGCAGTTAGGGTTCTGCCTGCAACAAGGAAATCCTCTTTGCTTTTTAAGCGTTTAGTCAGGTGAAGACCGAAGACAAGAAGAACCACAAGATAAGCAAGTATGACATATAGATAAACCATTTATTTTTTTTCGGGGAAGAATTTTTCCAGCTGCTCAGGTTTTGGCTTTTTTGTCAAAAGGCTGACGACTATCAGAGAGCCTAAAGAAACAATCAAAGCAGGAAAGATGATAGGAATTCCCCACGGATCTCCTCCCGGAGCTTTCTCAGGAGGCAGGAATTCTATCAAAATTCTAAGAAAAATACATACAAAAGTCCCTGAAATGATCGAAGCCAATCCACCTGCTTTTGTTGCTCTTTTCCAGGTTAATGCAGCAATGAGTGCCGGGGTAATAGCCATTCCGTAAATCGTATAAGCAAATATTGCCATTCCAAGAACAGACTTGAGTCCTATGGCAAGGAAAAATGCTACTACTCCTATGACACATACCAAAACTTTTTGAAGGGCGACCAGAGTTTTCTGGGCAGGTTCTTTTTTCTTAAAGCGCTGATAGAGATCACGCATGATAGTAGTTGTTGGAGAAAGGAGATAGTTCATGCCTGTGGAGATGACTACAGCACAGGCAGCTCCAAGAAGAAGGACTCCAACCGGAGCAGGGATAAGGCTTTTAGCTGCCATGAGGACAACTTTTCCTCCTTCCTTGGGAATTGTAAGGTCAATCTGGTCTTTAAAATGACTGTAAGCAAATACAGCCATAACCACAACCACGGTTTCAATAAATACGGTACCAATAGTCCAAAGCATAGCAGCTTTTTTGGCGTCCTTAGGTGTTTTGGCGCTATAGAATTTCTGGTACATGCTCTGGACTCCCATGAGAAGAAACATGGTTGCAAGAAAGTAACCTATAAACTTTAAGGCTGGATAGGCTCCATGCCCGGGATTAAACACAGCAAAATGTCCTGGATCAAGAACCTGTTGCGCCTGAGGGAGACCTCCGGCGGCAAGAACAACAAAGGGAGTTGCCAGTAAACAGGCAAGAACAATAATGATTCCATTGGGCAAATCTGTGTAAGCGACAGCCACCATGCCACCAACTGCTGTAAAGAGAATAACAAAAATTGCAGCGATGATAATTCCAGTGGAATCCGGAATGGCACCTGCTGTGACAACATTGAGGATAAATCCTCCAGCCACGAACTGATAAGAGACTATGGCAGTAAAGGCAATGATAATAGCAATGGCGCCAAATACCCTTGCAGCAGGTCCGTACCGGACTTCAAGGATGTCTCCGATAGTGTACTGTCCAAATGTCCGGATTTTTGCAGCAAGGAAATAGATAATGATAATCCCCAGCCAGGCTCCGGCAGGCAACCATAGGGCTGAGAAGCCTGCTAAAGATGCTAACTCAGCTCCTGCAATAAAAGTCCCTGAGCCAATCCAGGTGCAGATCAGGGTGAAGACCATGACCGAGGTTTTGAGCTTCCGGCCAGCGAGCATAAAATCCTCCTGGCTTTTAACGCGCCTGGCTCTATAAAAATTAAAAACGGTTAGAACAAGAAGATAAGCGAGAATGATGTAAAGATAAATTGACATGAAGCCCTCCTTTAAATTTAACTCTCCTTGGATAATTTTTTTTCTTTCGGTTCTAGTTTTATTGAATAGAGACTTGTGATGTTTGGTTCAGCCATGGTTGTCCCGTATATATAATCGGCAACTTCCATACTTTTAAAGTTGTGCGTGATGATAATAAACTGTGTTTGATTTTT
>JADHWO010000043.1 GCA_016783445.1 Candidatus Aminicenantota bacterium | reverse complement strand
AGAAGGCAAGTTGTCATTCCTGCGGAAGCAGGAATCCAGAAGAATAAAAAAAATATTTTATAATAGACTGGATCCCTGCTTCCGCAGGAATGACGAAAGGATAGGAAAGACTTTTCATCAACTAAATGGGAGAAGAGCCATAATTTTTAACTGACTCTTTCAAGCATTAAGCTCAGGAGGAAAAGGTGAAGAAGAAATTATTTCTTTTAATTCTATTATTATTCTTCGCGGTACAGCCCAACATTCATGGATTAGACTCAGAATCACCCCAGGCAAAAAAAGAGCGGGAAGCGCTGCAGCATGAAGTGGCTGTCACCCTGAAACTCGTGCAAGTTTTTGTAATGGATAAAAAGGGAAATCCAATAACAGATTTAACCAAAGAAGACTTTATTCTCTCTGATAACGGAGTTCTTAAGACAATAACTGATTTTGAAAAACATATTCTTACTCAACCTGAAAAAAAGATAGAAAAAAAAGCAGATGAGAAATTAGAAGAAACAGAACTTGCTCCTTCACAGAAAGTTCCTTTAAAGATGAACCGGAAATTTTTCCTACTTCTGGACCTGGAAAGAAACGATGGTCTGGGGATAATTAATTCAAAAAAGGCAGCCCTTCATTTTATGGACACTCAGATTCAGCCAACAGATGAAGTTGGGATTTTATCCAATTCTCCAATATGGGGTTTAACTGTCCATGAATATCTCACAACAAACCATGAAAAAGCCAAAGAAGCTATTAAAAGGATAAAAGGATTTCCAGGAGGAATGGAAGAAACAAACGGATTAACAAGAGCAGAGAAAGAAATGATGAAACAAATAATCCATCGTTTTATCGATGAGATCAGAGAGTTTGCAAAATCTCTCCGTTATACTCCGGGATATAAAAACATTATTCTTTTTTCAGGAGGAATCAAAAGAAACTTATTGTACGGAGATGACCCCTCACTGCGGCTTAATCTCGAAGATACAATAAAAGAGCTTGCCACATCCAACAGCCCTGTGTATACAGTTAACTCAAAAGGAACAAGAGCCTATCTCAAAAATAGATGGCAGAGAGGAGGTGATTCCTTAAAAATGATTTCTGACCTTTCCGGTGGAAAATATTTTTCAAATGTGGCCTATTATGAAAAAAATTCCCGGGAAATTCAGAAAACAACCAGCAATTATTATGTCTTAGGTTATTACATAGATGAGAAATGGGACGGCAAATATCATGAAATAAATGTTAAAGTCAAACAAAAAGGATGTGTAGTCCACTCTCAGGGAGGTTATTTTAATCCAAGGCCATTCACCAAATCTACTAAATTTGAGAAGAAACTTCATCTTATTAATTTAGCTCTTGCTGATACTCCTCAATTTCAAACACGTTTGGATTTACCCTTGATAACGCTTCCTTGCTCTGAAGAAAAAGAATCCAACTTCGTTCTTCTTTCAGAAGCCCGATTGGATGAGATTGAAGACATTGGAGGGGAAAAAACAGAAGTGGTGGCTCTAGTTTTTGACCAGGAGAATAATATCGTTGTCTCCAGTCGATATGAAGTCGACTTTTCTGAATTCTCTCAAGAGCAAATTTGCCCTTATGCAATTTTATCTCTCTCTCCAGGTTTGTATAAGTGTAGAATTATCCTGAGAAATCTGGAGACAGGGAAGGGTGCGGTGGCTTCCTCCTCGATAAATATCCCTGAACCACAGGATTCTGGCCGCAGGCTCTTTTCACCTCTTTTGCTTTCTCCAAAAAAAAATGTCTATTATATTAATGCTTCAAAGGCTCAGAAAAAAGAGGCAGGAAAAGAGCCTCTCTCTTTAATTAATATCTATCCTTTTCTTTCCAGGGAGTATTCACCACTTGTTGGTAATTTAGACAAGGAAACATCAAAGCTCCTGGCTGTACTGCGCAGCTCCAATATTAATATTCAAAAATCTGATGTGGATCTTTCTGTTTTCCTAAGAGAATCCTCCTCTGAAAAAAAGACTCCATTAACTTATTCTATACTTAAAGGTAAAAAGGAAGGAGAAAAAATAGATATCCTGCTAATAGAGCTAGAGCTTCCTGAACTACAGGCCGGCGAATATTCTATAGAAATTGTCGCAGAAGAAATCTCGACTCAATTCAAATCCCAAGTAACTCGAACTTTTAAAGTCCGACAGCCTTAAGAAGGATTAAAAATAAGGCCGATATCTGGCTCACTGAGTCTGGAGGGCTTCTAACTGCTCCCTGGCATCCACTAATTCAGGAGTGTCTGGCTCAGCTTCTTTCCAGAGTTCGAGAAATTTCTCATAATTCTCTATGGCTTTTTCCGTCAAGCCCTTTTCCTGGTAAATCTTACCAAGCATATAAAAACTCTTGGAATATATATCACCGTAATAGAGTCTTCCTGTTGTAAGGGAAATAATCCTCTCGTACTCTCCCATGGCACTATCAAAATCCCCTGCCATGTAATAGGCTAGAGCTAAAGGTTCAATATACAATGCCTGTCCGTGATCCGGGTTATATTGTGAAGGCAGTTCTTTAAGAGCCTGTTCGAAATGGTCAATAGCCTTGGAGAAATTCTTCTTTTTTAGCTCTATCACGCCCATTAAATGCCGGTAAAGCCTTATGGCTTTCTTGTTTTTTCCTTCTTTAATTAATTCTTTTAGTTCGTCAGCTGTGAGCTGCGCCCCATCCAAAGATTTCATCTCAACATAAACTCGCCCTTTTAGATATAGAGCTTCTCTCTGTCTGGATAGAATCTCTGCCTCAACTGCCTTGCTCCATCCCTTATTGCACGCTTCTAAAGCCTCCTCAAGATTTTGTGATTTCAGGTTCAAATAGGCTAAGTATAAATGAAACTGCGAGCTCCACTTCATCTCGCCGAGCATTTCAGCCAGTTCAATTCCCTGCTGAGCCTGCTCTTTTGACTTCTCATACAGCCCTTTTAATAGGTATAACGCTGCCAACCTTCTTATGCCATTATCATGAGCTGTAGGCTCTTCTGTCTCAAGCAGTTTCTGGTATTCTTTTTCTGCATTAACTAAATCTTCTCTATAATAAAAAATATCTCCATTTAATATAAAATTACGATAATGATTCTGATCAAGGGACAAAGCTTTGTCCGCTTCAGTTTGAGCAAGGTCATATTTCCCCTGGTGGAGATAATTATTGGCTAAATTGAAATGGATAACCGCATTTCCTGAAAAATCACTGATGTAACGTTCAAGGACTTCCCTGGCTTTCTCATACAATCCTTTAGCCGCATATGAAGATACAATATTCTCATAGTCTTTAACATTTTCAGCTTTATTCTGAATATTCACTTCGTACAGGGCTATGGCTTTATCCCATTCTTCTAAATCCGCGTATAAAAATCCCAAGTTATTATTTCCTATAAAATCGTCTGGATAGATATTTATTAGTTTATTAAACGCCTCAATGGCTTTATCATATGTTTTCTCTGACTGAAAGTAGAAAGCCCCTTGAATATAAAAACGTTCTCTATCTGATACCTGATCACTCAACTCAAAAGCCTTCTGAAATCGCTTCCCGGCTTCAGTACTATAGCCTATGTTGGAATAGGCGATAGCCATGGTTCTATAAGCCATAGCGAACTCACGGTCAATAGCTACGGCCATCTCCATCAAAGGAATACTTTTGAGATAATCTCCCTTTGCAAAATATCCCATTCCCTCTCTGTAATATTTATATGCCTCTGGAGAACTTGTTGTAATATCCCCTACCTTTTTATCAATATCAGCGGCTATTTGCTCTTCAGAAAGTTTAAAATTGGTCTTGATCTTTGTTGTTAACTCATCCACCATCGAGAAGAAACTCTCTTCTCCTATCCCTTCCACCATTTCAGAGCCTACAAGACTCCCTGTGCTTGCCTCCTGAAGCAGCGCATTAATTCTTAATGCCTCTCCCGCCATGGCCATTTTCCCGACCAGTATATACTGGACTCCTCCCCGGCCAGCTATTTCTTTTAAAGCTCTTGAAGAGTAGTTTTTCACTTCCAGAAGATCCAGTTCTTCAAGAATACTGAACAGTTTCTCCCCGCTCAAAACCATGATGTATTTCGACTGGGATAAGTCAGCAATTAATAAATCAGAAAGAGCTTTTCTCCAATGGTCCAAATTTTCATCTCCTGTATTGTTTTCAAAGTGCATAACAGCAAGTGAAGGTTTATCTGTTGGAAAGGACACAGCTTTCCCTTTGGGAAAAAGCTGCAAAAGAACGACCACTAAGACTATAATTCCAATAAAAGCTAACGCAGGAAGAAAAAGCTTTTTCACGTTAATCTGTACAGTCATATCTCTCGCGGTGATAGGTTTTCTTTTTGGAATCACTCTCTCTGATGTGGGGAGACCTCTCTCAATATTGTTCAATTCAGAAAGGAGCCTATCTGCCCCCTGATACCTTTTCTCTGAATTCTTCTCCATGCATCTTAAAATCACACGGCTCAGATTCTCCGGAATCTGGGAGTTAAACTCTCTAGGATCCAGAGGTTTCTCACTTTTATGCTTCATGACGATGTTTAAAGGAGTATCCCCTTCAAAGGGAACTCTCCCGGTCACCATTTCATAAAGAATCACACCTAATGAATAAATATCCGAACGCTGATCTAAATCTCCCACATCTGCCTGCTCTGGAGACATGTACTCAGGCGTGCCGATCATCACTCCTGTACCTGTCACTCCTCTTGTCCTAAGGGAACGAGCTATCCCAAAATCCATAATCCGAACGTTCCCCTCTTTGTCTATCATGATGTTCTGTGGTTTTAAATCGCGATGAATGACTCCCAACCGGTGTGCTTCTATCAATCCCTCACAGACCTGCTTTGTTATAGAAACTGCTTTCCCTACGCTTAACTGTCCTACCCTTATAATCGTGCTCTTTAGATCTTCACCAGAAACATATTCCATAGTTATATATTGTGTTCCCTCATCTTCGTTGAGGTCATACATACGGCAGACGTTTTTATGCGAGATTTTTCGTGCAAATTTCAGTTCATTTCGAAAGCGTTCAATCGTCTCCTCATCAGATGCAACATCAGAATTTAAAAGCTTCAAGGCCACTTCCTCCTCGACCTTATTATCAACAACCCGGTAGACTACTCCCATGCCTCCCTTCCCCAGCTCTTCAATAACTTCGAATCTTTTGGCAAATGTAGTTCCTCTTGTTAATTCTCCTTTGGGGATTTGGAGTGTTTTTGTATGGGAATCAGAGACTTTCTCTGATAGACTTAGAGGAGCCCCACAATTGCTGCAAAACCGGCTGTCTGCGGAAGTCTCAAATTGACACTTAGGGCATTTCATATCAGTTATTTCCTCTGATTGATAAAAAAAGATTAGCAATTACCTCAATAATAGTCAAATTCCTTTTTTACTTTTCACAAACAACGGACATTTTTTCGCTGGTTTGACTAACTTTCTTTAATTTTTGACATCAAATTATTCCTTTGTTATAAATATGCAAGAAGAGTCTTAATGATTAATAATTACAAGTCAGAAACAAAATATCCCTTTTAATTATATAAGGAGGCCCAGCAATGAAAAAGTTAGCTGTAATTATTATATTAGCAGCCGTGTTTCTCCCCTGCACTCTGACAGCTAAGGATAAAAATTTTGGCTTAGGTATAATTTTAGGTGAACCAACCGGAATAAGTCTGAAGAAATGGTTTGTAGGCACCACAGCAATAGACTGCGCCGTAGCCTGGGCATTCGGCCGCGAGAATTCATTTCATCTACACGCGGATTACCTGATTCACAAAATCAACCTGTTTAATGTAGAAAGCGGCACACTTCCACTTTATTATGGCATTGGAATCAGATTCAAAGCAGAGCAGAAAACAAGACTCGGGATCCGTATCCCGGTAGGTTTATGTTATATATTTGAAGATGCACCCATAGATATTTTCCTTGAACTTGGACCTATACTTGATATAGCGCCTGATATGAGTTTTAGTTTTACAGGCAGTATTGGCGCCAGGTACTATTTCTGACAATCCACAATAAAAACACGGCAAACAGTGTGTTTTTACTTTTTTTCTTTTAATAATTTAAATAATTACTTTCCTTTTCTGCCTCTTTCTCTTTCCATCCATTTAGGGAAGACCCAGTCAAGGATTTCAGCCTTTGCTTCTTCATCCATCTCTTTTATCTTTAGTCCTGCTTCCAGCTTACTATCAACAAATTTGTGCCACATGATTTCCCCAGAGAATGGAGTTGATATTTTCTTTTCCGGAACATAAATTCTTGACTTTAAAACGACGCCAGGTTTAAGGCTAAAATTAACCATAAGCTTCAGCCCTTCTTGAGAGAAATCACGGACTGATACTCTCTCAATTAAACTACGCCCCCTTTCTGATTCTAATAATTCTGCAGGCAGAAAACATTTAGATCGCGGTGATCTTCTTTTTTCTTCTCTCATCTTTTCCCCTCATTTTAAATTTTTCCTAGATAGTTTAGTCGGATCAGAAGAAGAAAAATGGAAAAAAATATTTTTATCTTTTACAACTTTGAATTTTAGTGTAAATCAGGATTAAATCTAAAAAAGACCCTGTCTCCCATATAAGATAAATAATAAAGATTAAAAATAAAAGGTCAATCCAGGACCATACTCTTACAAATTAATTTTGTCTTATTCATAAAAACAACCGGAATATAGGGAATAATATAAGAAAATTAAAGTTTTTGAAGCTTCGTGAGTTATTCACGAATCGAGGTTGCCGCAGATGCGAGGCGTAAAGGATGAAGCTGTGGTTCTCCACCGCAAATCCTTTGCAACGAAGCAGACGTCGTTGCGAGGAGCGAAGCGACGCGGCAATCTCACAATATCGGCTCGCTCGAAGAGTAAAAAATGCCGACATAAAATTAAAATAACCCCATTTGAGAAGGTTCGAATGTTAATTTTGGGAAAGAATCAACAAAATAAGCTCATATCATTGAAGTTAAATATAAATGTCGGCAGATTTTATGAATAATTCAGGTTAGAAGTTTGGCCTTAGATATTCAGATATTTAACGGAATTCTTTCTCTTCTTTGCTGTATCTTTTGCTTGTCATTAGGACTTCCTTGAAGGCTTTTACAACATCCGGACGGAATTGCTTCCCTGTCCCCTTCTCAATTTCTTCATAAGCTTTCCAGGGCTGCAATCCGGCTCGGTAGGGTCTGTCTGTTATCATGGCATCATACGCGTCAGCCACAGCTATTATCTCTGCTCCGAGAGGTATCTTTTTTCTCTCTGACTCGGAGGCCTCTTTGTTTTCAAAATAATATTTATGGTGCGCTAAAACAATCGGCACCGCCTCTTCTAATACTCCCCCGACAAGAGATATAATTCTTGCGCCTTTTTTTGAATGAGTATCCATAAGTTCCCTTTCGTCAGAAGTAAGAGATGCGGCTTTTTGCACTATGTCCATACTTATCTCGGTTTTTCCTATGTCATGGAGAAGGGCAGCTGTTTTTATATTCTCTCTTTCAAATGACGTTAAACCCATTACGCGCGCTATGTCTTCTGATAAATGAGATACCCGCACCGAGTGTCCCTGGGTATACCGGTCTGCAGACTCAAGATATTTTGACAGGATTTCTAAAATTCCAACGTAAGCGCTTTTTAAATCGTTTATTCGTCTCGTCTTTTCTTCGTAGAGATATCCAATCGCGGCACTCGTCAGGATTAAAAAGGAACTCCATGCCGTAAGGCTTACTATAATATATGCCTTGTCTGTACCAGGTGTAAAAAAGGAAGTGGGGGCAGCCATTATACAGACGATAACAACTAAGATGCAAAAAAATGCGGTAAGAACTGCCATTCTCTTACCCAGGAAATATCCAGCCATGATTATGGGGAGATAAAAGAAGTTCAGAAATCCTATTTTATATGGGACAAAATAATTTATGACCATAATGCTGATTAGAATTATTAAAACAAGAAATTTCTCAAAATTCGAGAAAAAATAGGCTTTAAATTTATCCATTTTATACCTCTATGAATTAGGAATACAAAATCTACTTCTTTTCCAATTTCAATTTTATATCTAAAAAAGATATACAGGTCAAGCTGAACTGAAATTTTACTCTATAAATTCTTTCAAGAAATATTACTAGGTCTTTACTCTTTTGTCGGACTAACGTTAATAAAATTCATAAAATAAGTGAATAGCCTTTAGAGATGATTTTCTCCCTCTTTTCTCCCCACCCGAAAAGATGAGAAAAAAGAAAAAAAACACTCCATAAATCATCTCTAAAGGTTATTTACTTATCCCTTTAATTTTATTAATTTATGTTTGAGGAATATATATAACCTTGAATTTTTAATATTACAGGTATAAGTTTAATAAAATGCTATTTGTATATTTGCCTATGCCTCAACATAAAATAAATGGGTAAAGAAGAAGCTTTAGAAGAACTCTTTAAGAGTCTTAAAATGTCCTTTAAAAATGCTTCTATCTATCCTCCCGAACATCCCGCGCTTAAAAAATCAGTAAGCGAAGTGAAGGAAAAAATTGATGTAGCCTTAAATTATTTATCTCCTCTAAAGATCAGTTTCACTCCTAATTCATTGCTTGTCGATGGACAATATTTTGAGAAAGAAAGTCTCTATGAAGAACTTGCCCGGACCTTTCATGTCCAGAGGATAAAAATGATTGAGGTCAAACAGGGCCTTTCCGTTGAAGAGTTGATGACCTTTTTAACTAAAGCCTATCTTTCCCCAAAAGAAATTTTAAAAAAGGGAGGTTTCAGTCATATTTTAGAAGAAGAAAAAATCACTCACCTTGCTGTAGAGGAACTCGATTATTCTCAGCTTTTAAAAGGCGAGGGAGAAGAGATCAAGGATATCTGGCCTCATCTTCTTCATGAGGCAGTTGAAAAAGAAGATATAAAAAAAATCTCTGAATTAGCGGACAATTTTGAGAAAGTCGTCGGGCATTTCAAAATTGAAGAACTTCTTGAGAATGAACAGTTTAAAGGAAACATTAATAAGTTCTTCACCCAGCTTCAAAATATGGGAAAAGACAAATTTCGCAAATGCTCAAAAGAACTGCTCAAGTCCATTGTAAAAAGCCAAAACATATCTCGAGAGACAAAATTGGAAAAGTCACGGACATTTTTTAAAGATTTAAGCAATGAAGATATCGCTTCTACACTCTTAGAAGAGATTATAACAGATGAGGATTTTAACTCTTTAAGTTTTCAAATATTTTCCGAACTCTCAGAAAGAACCAGGCACAAAAACATTGCAGGCTCCTTTAAGGAACAATTCCAAAAGGAAAGCATCTTACACAGTTCCCCTAAGATAAGAGAAAAAATAAAAGAGTTAATGACTGGCTCTTCAAGCTCGGTAATATCAGAGGTCTACCGCGAAACTCTCTCCGCACTCCTGAGGGACATGTCTTCTGAGGGAGAGATGACTTTTGACCAAAAACAGCTTCAAAAAAATTACCACTTTATACTTCTCAGCTTGCTTGAGGAAGAACAAAGGAAAAAAAGAGTAGTTAACACTTTAGAAAAAATCCTGGATGAATGGGATAACATAATCCGCGAAAGAAATTTAGAGTATTTTAAGCACATTATAGAGGTTTTAAACAAACGGAGAGGCGATCTAACTTCTGAACCTGTTTTTACAAATATTAACACAAAAATTTTAGACTACATGGTTGACCAGCTTGCTCTGAGAGAGAAGTCACATGTTGACTTCGAAGACTTTATTACTTACCTCCAGGGAAGTTTTTTAAGCAGCAAACCATACCTTGATAAGATATTCCAAGAAGAAAAAATTAATACACAAATCATGAAATTTTTCTTCCGACTTTATCCTGATAGCTTACCTCTCTTCAAGAAGAATTTAAAGGAAAAATCTTCTGATACAAAATTCATTAAGAAACTGCTAGAGAGTTTGGAAGAGGCTGACTCTCCCGAATCAAAGGAAATATATAAATACATTTTGTCTTCTGGCACTGAGTCGACTAAAATAGAAGTGCTAAAAACCGTACAGCAATCCTCAGCATATGATGAAAAACACCTCTTCAGTCTCTTAGAAAAAGGAAGTGACTCTTTAAAAAAAGAAGCCCTTGGGATTTTAATAAAAGATGAAAGTACAAAAGAAAAGGCACTGGAGAAGCTATTTTCTATTCCATCTTTTTTTGGTACAAAAAACAAGATTCTCCTGGATCATGTAAGAATTGTAAGAGAAATGGACTTAACAGAAACAAAGGATAATTTAGTAACTCTCAGCAGGAAAAAATTCTTCTGGAATAAAAAACTAAAAGAAGAGGCCTCAAAGGTCTTAGAGAAGTGGGATGCAAGAAAAAATTAAGAATGTTTTGACTGATCTAATATCTGCCATTCAAGCAGTAAAGATCTACACACCAGAACACCCCCAGTTTAATGAATTTATTGATAGAGCGTACAAAACTCTGCATGATATTTTCGAAGATAGAGCAGAATTGATTATAGGTATAGTAAAAGGCGAATTGGCGTTCGAGCGTGAAATATTCTTTGATCTGAGTAAAAAATTAAAACCCCTTATTAGGTTTTTAGAGGAGAGAGAGATAGAAAGGATCGTTTTCCGTCGAGACCTACACAGAGATGAGCTGGCCAAGTTTATAACTCTTTTAACAACACCCCAGAAAAACGGGGAGACAGATTTAGTAGGTGTTCTTTCTCAACATGGAATAAGAAATATTCAAGCTGGAAAAATCAAAGCTCCTTCAATGGACCTGAAAGAGAAGGTAAAAAAACTAAGAAACTATTTAGTCGAATATGAAGGTTCGTTGGAAAAAGTTCACACTTATCTGGAGACAGTTATCAACCAGGACGAGCTTGACTATATGGAACTAAAATACGACGTCTTTAACTTTTTAGACAACCTTATGAGTATGTATCAGGAGTTTATAGACTTGACCACTTTTAGGAGAAAAGATCTTATTACCTTTATCCACCTTCTAAATGTTACTGTCCTTTCTATGCATATTTCTGCAAAACTTGGTTATTCCAAGGATGATGTTTTAAATGTTGGGATTGCCTCTTTATTCCACGACATAGGAAAACTCTATGTCTCCCAGAAAATTGTCCAGAAGACGGATAAACTTGACAGAGAAGAGCTTACACGGATGAGACATCACACTACTCTGGGAGCAGAGATACTATTTAAATACATCGACACCTTGGGCACATTGCCTGTAGTTGTTGCTCTTGAACACCACCTGAGGTACGACTTAAAGGGTTACCCCAAGCTGGCTTTTCCTCAAAAACCCCATCCTGCCTCCCTTATTGTTTCCACATGCGACGTATATGATGCATTATCACAGAGAAGGTCTTATAAAAAAATCTTTCCTCCTGATAAGATTTATAATGTCATGCTGAAGGAAAAAGGAAGTGCTTTTGACCCACTTATTCTGGACAAGTTCTTCCAGATTATGGGAGTCTGGCCGGTAAAAAGTATTGTATCTCTGAGTGATGGAAGAATCGCAGTTGTTAGGAAGCAGAATAAAAATGATATATTCAATCCCAAGGTTGAAGTCATTTCCCCCAAGAAAAAGAAAGGGATTGTTGACCTGGTAAAGGTAAAGATAAAAATTGAGTCTTACCTGGATCCATGGGGCCAGGGAAAAAAATACCTCAAACTCCTTGAATCAGAACAGCAAGCCCCAGCAGCATGAATTAGTTTCTTCCTCAGAATTCTACATTTCTATTCTAGCCGGAGAAAGCCTTTAAATTATCATCCGTGGGGAAATCTTTTTTCTTTGATATAAAATATTTAAGAGATTAAAAGGGAAAATACATTCCTCCACCTGATCATCCATGGAGAAGGCATAATCCAGCTCTCCATCATAACAGCTATTTAAAGAGGATTTAGTTGATATCAAAACCGGAAATTTTTGCTTTGCCGAAAACCGGAAGTTTTTGCTTTGCCTTGACACATAACTTATTTCTCTTGACATGATTTTTTCTCTATGATATAAACCTCTGGCTCGTAAAGGTTGGGAGGTTTCACAATTAAAGGAAGTAGAGGGAATATTATTTTCTTTTTTACTCTATCACTATGAACAATACTATACTGTCCGTTCCTCAGTAGAGGATTGGGGTGAAAGAGATGAAGATTCCTTCCTCTTTAGGGGTGAGATTAAAAGAAAAAAATCATCCCAAACCTCACCCTAAAAGGCTATTGCACTCGTTGTATTATTATCTTATTAATTATATACCTTCTTAATTAAGGGATAAGGAAGAAGGGAGTCACAAATGATCTCGCTCAAACAGAAGTGCCTGAATGGATTAAGTCAAAAGGGGAAAATCCGCCCAGAGCCTCGCCAGCTAAAAAAAGCAAGTTTACCCTTCAAACTCAAAATAATTTTCTTTCAATCTTTCTGAATTTGCGCCGACTAAATGTTTGCCCTTTATATAAGAGACAAAATGCTAAGAGAAAACGCAAAAAAAAGAGTCCTGCCAACAATTTTTAATAAAAAAATTAACTGAGAGAAATAATAAAAGATACGATGAACTCTACTCTACGTG
This sequence comes from Candidatus Aminicenantota bacterium, assembly GCA_016783445.1. Lineage (GTDB taxonomy): Bacteria > Acidobacteriota > Aminicenantia > Aminicenantales > Aminicenantaceae > JADHWO01. Next base: position 7,230 of record JADHWO010000043.1, on the reverse strand, counting down.
CCTCTATTGTCCTTATAAAATCCCCTCTTTCCCTACCTTCAAGCAGTAAGTTTAGGCTGCAGTATAAATCCTATCCAAGTTCTCCCTATAAAGCTAAAGAGTGAACCAATGCCTTTTGATATTCATTCCCTTACCGAAAGACAGGAGAACATGAACTCTTTAACACCAGAAGACATAAATATTTTAGAGTATAAGAAAAAATTCCTTCCAGAAACTATTGAAACAAAAAAAACAAAGGAAGTTCTCAGTCTCTTTTCCAAAGCATTCTCGTCGATGAAAATCTATCCTTCAGAGAATCCCTCAGTAAAAAGTTTTTTTGAATCTTTCCACGAAAAAATGGAAGCGTTTCTCTATGAATATGAGGAACTAAAACTCACCGTTGAAGAATTCAGCTTCAGCTTCAAGGGAGAAAAAGTCTTTCAAGAGGAAAACAAAAAGACCAGTCTCCCTTTTCTTTTCTTCAAGGATGGAATGAGAAAGCTGTCTTTTTATAAAGGCCTGGAAAAAAAAGAGCTTCAAGATTTTCTGGAAATCGTAAAAGAAGATTCTGACCTCCCTCAAGAAGAAAGTGATATCGTTAATTCTATATGGACAAAAGATTTTGCTTTTATACGGTATTTTGCCCATGATGAATTTCTTGAATCAAATATTGGCAGAGAGGTCAAAGAAATTGACTATAACATTAACACTGAAGAATTTTCCAAAGGGAAAATAGAGCTGACCGAAAAAGATAAGGAGGATATACAAGAAAGAAACGCTGCTTTAGGATTTCAAGCTAATGCCAGTAAGGAAGAGAATAAGGACAAAGATATTAACCTGGAAGATGTCAATCTTCCATTCCAATTATCGACCAAAAGAAAAGATGAAGATCCTGAGCTGGAATCCCTGCTTGAGGAATCCCGGTCAACCCCTCCTTTAACAGAGATGATTAATTTGCTATTCGAAATCCTATATTTAGAGGAAAGAATTGACCAATTCTCAGCCACATTAAATGTCCTCAACCAGTTCTACAAGGAAATCATCTATAATTCCAACTTTACATTAGCTTCTTTAATTTTAAACCGCCTTCAGGAGCTAAAAGAGCTCTTTACCGGCCAATCTGAAGAAAAAATGGAATTGCTGGAGAAAACAATCCAGAATGTCAGAGGTGAAAGCTCTATAGTTTACCTGAAAAAATTATTCTTGAACAACCAGATAATAGACTTTGACTCCTTTTTTCAATACCTGAGACTTCTTGGTCCTAACGCTATCCCCCTTGTGGGTGATATCTGGGAAGAAGCAAAAGAGCCAATTATCCGCCTTAAGGCTTCAAATTTCCTCTATAAAATTGGAAAAAAGGATATATCTCTTCTTATCAATATCGCCAAAGAGCACAGAGTCTCTTTATCAAAGGAAGTTATAGTCCTTTTAGGGCGAATTGGCGATAAAAAAGCTGTATCTTATCTTAATGAATTTATTTGCCATAAAAATAAAGAGATAAGGCTTGCCGTTATATACACTCTTGCGAAAATTGGAAATGGAAACAATAATAGAATTCTAATAGAATCTCTCTCAGATGAAGATGAAGAAGTGCGCACCAGAGCTGCAATAGCCCTTAAATACCGTGGAGATGAAACAACCTTTAACCTTGTTTTGGATTTAGCCAAAAAGAAAGAATTCAAGGAAAAAAGCAGACTGGAGAAAAAAGTACTATTAGAATTCTTAGCTACGACTAAACCCGAAGAAGCCATCGCTCTCCTTGAGTCCATCCTGAAAAAAAAGAGTTTTTTCTCTAGATCCAAGCAGAATGAGACCAGACTCTGCACAATTCCCGTATTAGAAGCCATAGCGAGCCCTGAAGCCCAAAAAACTCTCGAGAAAGGGGTTCAAATACGAAATAAAACCATTAGCCATGCTTCCAAATTTGCGCTCAAAAAAATTGCCCGAAATCTTGAATTCAATAAAACTCTTACAGGCAAACAACAAATTGCTTAATTCCACAAAAGAAAAAGACCAAAAAAAGATAAACAACAATAACTCCTTTGATAAAATTCTGAATAAAACTATTGAGGAGATATTTATCCGCTTTTCCTCTGCCCTGAGAACTGCTCAAATCTATGAGCCAAATAATCTGGCTTTTATAGAACAGCTCAGCCCTCTCTTTACCTCAATTCGAAATATTTTGGCAAATGAAGGAAAAGCCGTCTTTCAGTTTCAGGAAAACACATTATTTTTCAATAAGAATAGAGTCAAATTTGATTACATCAGCTATCATAACTTTAAATTCCTGGCTGATGAATTCAGAAAAAAAGAGATAGGGACAGTTGGATTTGAACCTGGCCTGGACGATGAGAATCTGGCACAGTTTATTGTCCTTCTTGCCAACTCAAAGGCAGAAAAAGAAAATCCCTTCGAAGATTTTCAGACAAATTTAGAAAACAAGGAGATTAACCACATTTTTATAGTAAAAACCCACCCTTACGAAATCGCTACCAAAATGGATGATGTGCAAGTCAAGCAAAGCGCAAAAAATGTCTTTTTCAAGAGTATGACTCACATGAAAGAATCCTTTAATCGAGAAAAACAACATAAAAAGATCCACTTAAAAACCTCCCGAAGACTTATACAGTCCATAGTTAATATCATAAGCCAGGACGAGTCCTTTATGATAGGTATGACCAGTATAAAAAACTATGATGACTATACTGTCAATCACTCAACAAACGTCTGCGTTTTGGCTGTAAGTTTTGGAAGAAGATTAGGTCTTAACAAAGAAGAATTAATAAATCTGGGTTTGAGCGCTTTTTTCCATGATATCGGCAAATTGGAGGTTCCTAAAGAAATTCTGGACAAAAAAGGTAAATTAACCAAAGAAGAAAGAAAAACAATAGAAAAACACACCTACCATGGCGTGGCAAAACTGATAAATCTAAAAGAGTTTAGTTATCTTCCCGTAAATGCCCTTTATGTAGCCTTAGAACATCATCTCTGGGCAAATCTTTCAGGATACCCCAAATACTGGAAAAGAGATAAGGTCAATCTTTATTCTAAAATTGTTAAAATGTGCGACTTTTTTGACTCAATAACCACAGAAAGGCCTTATCGAAAACATGTCTTAACCAAGGAAGCTGCCCTGGGCTTGATGTTAGCGAAAAGCGGGACAGAATTTGACCCGGTCCTGCTCAAAGTTTTCGCGAATATGGTAGGAGTTTATCCGATCGGCTCTCTTGTTGCGCTTAATACCGGAGAGCTTGGTATCGTTACAGAAACGAATCCGGAAGTAGCCTTTGTACTCAGGCCTAAGGTTAAACTTATAACGGACCATAATGGCAATAAAATTGACGGAGAAATCGTCGATCTAACTGAGAAGGACCCTGAAGCTGAAGAATACAAAAGAACTATTGTCAATTCCTTAGATCCTAATAAATATAACATTCAACCCTCCGATTACTTCCTGGCCCAGTAGTAATAAATAGATCCGTCTTCAATTCCTTCCCTCAATTTTTTCTTGACTTGGGTATAAATATATTATAAATACAAACAGGTCTAACGTCAGTTTGATGATGTAAACAATTATATTAAAAAGTTATAAATAAAAATTAAACTAAAGCTTTTGAGAGTTTATCGAGAGGGGCATGGCTTCAGAAAACGCTATTTTAAATCTTCATACAGTCTTTAATCCCATTTCGAATATAAGAAATTTGTAATTTTTAATAGAGCAGGCTATATGAGCATGGACAATAAAAAAGACTTCCCTATATATCAGGGACCTGAACACCGATCTAGCGGAAACCGGCGCCAGCAAATTGACCGCCGCATGGGAGAACGCAGAAAAGGCAAAAGGCGGAATAGACCATGAAGCCTCTGATACATCAAGGACCTGAACACCGATCTGGGAGCGACAGGCGGAGATTAATTGACCGCCGCATGGGAGAACGCAGAAAAAACGAAAGACGGCTGCAAGATGAAAATACATACATAGAATTTCAGGACGAGGAGCTACGTTCCGGAGGGGACCGGCGGAGGTTGGCTGAACGCCGCACGAGAAAGCGCAGAGAAGACACTAGACGTTTATAAGAGCAAGAATAAAACTGGCTCTTCCTTTTTTACAACAAAAAAACCACTTAAAAAATTATATCAATTCCACATCAAGAAAAATCATTGCGGATCAAACTTAACTCAAAGAAAAGCTTGAAGCTAATAGAGCAACTTACTGTCGTTCTGCCTTTTGGGAGAGTTCTCAATTATTTTAGTTTTTGACATCATATTTTTCCTGTGCTATAAGTTTTTTTGGCGGGGAATAAAAAAACATGACCTGCTTGCGGATACAGGCAGGCAGGCTCACAGGCAGGCCTTATTGAAGACAGAAAAAAGAAGCAAAAGAGAAAGAAAATCAAATTCTTACCCTTTAAAATTAAAAATTAAAAATCCAGTCAAAGCTTTTTTTACCTTGCTAAAAAACTATAACTAAATGAAATCCATAAACTTTCTATCCTTCGTCTTCACCAGCATCAACAGCCGCAAGCAACTCTGGTCCCAGACATTTTAAAAGGAAAGAAGAATTGAAGAAAATTGCAATCGCAACGTCCAAAGGAGGCGTAGGTAAAACCACAACAGCTATCAATCTCGCAGCCGGTCTTGCCCATAAAGGCAAAAAGATTTTGATTATCGACTGCGATCCCCAGGGAAACGTCGGAGGACATTTTAACATCAGCTCAGAGCATACTCTTTCCGACCTTCTTACCGAGGGCCACCAAGATGTAATCATTGAGGTCCGGAAGAATCTGGATATTATCACATCTGGCCGAAAACGGCTGTATGACGCACAGAGGGAATTAACCAAAGACGACTTCGGGATATTCAAGTTTGGGGAACGCATTTCTTTTATCCTTGGATATAAGTATGACCTTGTTTTTTGTGACTTTTCTCCAACCGACACTTTGATCAACAGAGCAGCGCTAATGTTTTGCGATAATCTTCTGCTCCCAATAAGCCCGGGAATAGATTCCATAATGGGAGCTGACCGATATATTGATGTAGCCATGGATATCTCAGTCAGAGGAAATAAAGTAATTGACATTTTTGGTGTCCTGATAAACTTGTATGAGAAGCAGACGAACATCTCGAGAGAAATAGACCGTGTATCAAGAGAAAAATGGGGGCCAAAAGTATTCCAAACAAGAATCCGGAAGAATGTAGCCCTCGGGGAAGCCAGGATAGAAAACCAGACCATATTTGAGTATTCTCCTCAATCAAACGGAGCAAAAGATTTCACAGCATTAGCAGCGGAGATTCTCAATGCCAGTTAAGAAGTTTGATGTTGGAAATTCCATTGAGAGAGAGCATGACGAACCAAAATTAAGAGGCAAGCAGCCTGGCCGGCCTGGAGAGGAGAAAATCGAGCGGATCAAAGCATCAAATAATCAATCTTTTGAACTACGCCTGAAAAAAAAGCCAAAAGTGACACTTGAAAAATCCGTGGCTGAAAATATACAACCATTTGTAGAAAACATAGAAATAGGAATGACGACGGATAAAGTCATTGAGGTTATGGGAAAACCGCGGGAGATATTTGAGTGGTATTCAGGAAATCTGAAACTCAATTATAGCGATCTATGGGTTGTAATAGAAAATGGAGTAGTTACATGTTTAGTGCTTTCTAAAGATTTTGAAAAATACTGGGGTAAAAGTGATTATCATACTAGAAATCCCGAGGCTATAATCAAGTAATCCTTAATTTTCATCTAACTTAATAATATTATTTTAACTTATTTCTTATTTGACTTCGGATTTTTCCTGTGCTATAAGCACTCTATCAGAGAGTTAAGAAACCTGCCTTTTTATACATACAGGCAGGGCTGTCAATATATTTACATAGACAGGACTAATGAAGGTCAAGGAAAATTGCACAATAGAAAAAAGCAAATTCCTTTCCAAAGATATGGTTTGCAAAATCTTTGTATAGGAGGAGTAAAATATGAAACTGAACCGACGAATACTGGATAAAACCCAGAAAACTAATACGACGGCTATCTTCGAGGGGATAAGTGTAGTAGGAGATATAAAGGGCTCTCACAATCTTTACCTGAATGGTGAATTCGAAGGAACAATCGATCTCACAGCACTCTTCTTAATAGGCAAAACAGGGAAGTTTAAAGGCGAGGTTAAGGCACAGTACGTGATCATCGAAGGTGAAGTTGAGGGTAAAGTTGTCGCCAACGAAAAGGTTGAGTTGCGTGACAGCGGGAAATACAGGGGCGAAATCCTTGCACCTGCGGTCATGATTTCTGACCGCGCCTTTTTCGATGGCACTGTAAAGATGCTGAAGGAAGGGCATGAGGTAGTAGAGCCGCTACCTATAACTGAAGAGCCCCAGGAAGAAGAAGGCGAAAGCTTTAAGGACTACGAGGGAAGCTAAGTCACTTCAACACAAAATCAAAGAGAAAATCCCAGCTATTTTTTATCAAATCGAAGGTTTTTAACCCGTCCCGCATCCAGGGTAAAGGCAACTATTTCTTCATCCTCATTACGGAAAAAATGAATTTTTAAATTCCCAGAAGTAAAGTTATCCTTTAAATTCATTTTTAAAGGACTTTTAGGGGCATTTTTATGGACAAAATATAATTTATCTTTTTTTAGGCGCACTCTGAATGTCACCTGTAGTTCTTCACTGTAGTATTCTCCCTCATATTCTTTCAGTTTATCAGGAGGCACTGTCGGCATTTTGAAGGATTCGTAGGTTTCTGGTTCTTCCCCTTCCCGAAAAAAATGTAAAAGTAAAGGCCTTCCTTTATTCTGCTTTTCGAATTTAAGGACTGTTTTGACCGACGTATCCAGGAAGTGAAATTCTGTCTCACTTAAAGCAGCCAAGAAAATATTTTGATTGGAGACTCTCGCTCGTAATTTTCCCCTTATAAAACCTATCCAGATAATCTCACTGGTTTCAGGCTGAATATATGTGCCAACTTTGTGATGATAAAAATTTTGGTCCCAGAGAAAAAGGTCTTCAACTGAGGTAAACAAACCTCCTGATCCCACACAATCAAAAGTGGAAATAAAATTTATATACTTCCCCTTTCCTTCCTGGAAATAACCGGAAGCCCTGTTTTTAATAAGCTGCATGTAGTCGTCATGAAAATGAGAATTTTCCATTCCCAGGGGTTTAAAAATGTATTTATCCGCATACTTCCTGAGGCTTATACCGCTTACTCTCTCCACGATGACTGCCAGCAGAAAATAGCCTGAATTGCT
>JADHWO010000042.1 GCA_016783445.1 Candidatus Aminicenantota bacterium | reverse complement strand
AGTCTTTCCTATCCTTTCGTCATTCCTGCGGAAGCAGGGATCCAGTCTATTATAAAATATTTTTTTTATTCTTCTGGATTCCTGCTTCCGCAGGAATGACAACTTGCCTTCTTACTCCGTCATGATTTTCAACTAATTGTGAGATGAACCAAAATTATTTTCTCACTTTTACTAGATCTCATTTCGAACTGAGAAGGAATCATCTTACTATAAAAGTTCGGGTTACTTGAGATTTTGATTTAGTTGTCGCCTCTGCGGCTACTATTTCTAAAGAATATCTCCCGGCCTTTAATTCAGGCAGCTGAAGCTCGATTAAAAGGATATCGGTATCTTCATCTTTTTTACTTTCAGTAGAAAGAAGGTTAGAGGATAGTTGAATTTTTTCTCCAGTTAGATTTCGAATCAAATGTGCTGAGATGTCAATTTCTGGTTTTTTTATATCCACAACAGAGCACCGGATAATTGCAAGAAGCTTTGATGTTTTCTGGTCTAGCTCTCCCACAAGGGGTGAATGTTCTTTGGGAAGTAATGGATATATATCGATCAAAGAGAGAGTTTCGCTTACTTTTTTAGCCTTTGTTGTTTTTAGATAATAAGGTTCTTTTTCGGGCTTAAGTAATAGAGGTGGATAAAGCCTTAACCTGGAATCAATGGGCTCCGCAATTTCCACAGAAGTAGAAGCTACAGCTCCTTTTCCTGTCTCAAGGTTTCTTAGAATTACCCTGCATTCATACTGACCTGGTGAGAGAGAGAAAATCGTGTAATGATTGATAGTCTTCTGAGGAATTAAAGAAAAATTGATTTCTCCTCTTGAAGAGGAGACAATACTATTCTCTTTATCAAAAATTATAGTCACCAACTCTGTCTTTCCTCCTAAAGCTTCTTCGATCTTATCCAATTGTATTTCAGAAAGCAGAACCAGGTTAGATTTTTTTTGGGGGGAACAGGGTAGGGCAATTAAGGGGAAGTTCAGAGGTTCTTGAAAATAGGGATTATCGCCCAGAGCCAGGTCGATAAGATGAAGTTGCTTTTCAATATCTGTGAATTCAGCAAAATTCTTTGGATTAAAATATCCTTGCTGTGCATTGACTTCACACCCCTTTCTATTAACTTTGATCTTTATTTTGTGATATTTACCGTCCCATGTCTCATTGATATAATAGCCCAAAACGTAGTAGTTGCTGGTTATATTCTGAATTTGTTCGGAAATTTGTTTGTAATTCTCGATATTATGAAAATATTTTCCACCAGAGAGCCTGGATAGCAATTCCAGAGATTGGTCGCGTTTGATTCCTATGGTGTTGACTGTGTACACTGGGCTGCTGGATGTGGCCAATTCCTGGGCCATCTCTTCATAATCCTCACGGAATTTTTGGCTGGGCGAAAACAGCAAAGGTCTTGGGATTCCTCCTGAGAAAAGAATGATGTTTTTATATCCCGGGATATAACGCAGAGCTTTAGAAAGCTCTTTTATGGATTGAATATAATTACTTGTTCTTGCCTCGATATTATCTGGATCTCCAGGATTTTCAACAAAACGGAAATTTATGGGAGATGAACTCGGGATTTCTGATTTAGAGCTTGTGCTTTGTCCTTCTTTACCTTTTATGCCTCCAATCGCTCCTTCAGCTTTCGCCATCTCCGATCCCAAAGTGATTTCGGTTGAACTTCTGGGGCGAATTCCAGGGATTTCTTTAATCCTGTTGATCGCTTCTTTGGCTTTTTTGTGGTCTAAAGTAAGATACTCATGGATGGTTAAACCGTAATAACGGGAATAAGAGAAAACTCCAACTTCATCGGCCGGCTGAACCTGGGTATCGAGAAAGTGTAAAGCGGCTTTCCTTGAATTTCCGACTCCTGCTGCATCATTTCTGTCTATATCCAGAAAAAAGATGAATTTCCGGTTCATTCTAGCTGGAATTCTCTGGGAAGGAGGGAGCTTTGTCTCCTCAAGCTTTTCTTCGATCTTTTTTTTTGGCTCGGTTAAGATGTGCTTCTCAAAGTCAGTGATTGTCTGGAGCTTTCCGTTATCATAAAGAATAAAGTCATCTTTGGTTAAATCTGTTATTGGATTTCTCTTTTTATCCGTTACAAAAACTTGCACTAATTTCAGGGTTACTGTCACTTCGTGCTGCAGCGCTTTTTGATCTTTTTTTGCCTGAGGTGATTCTGAGTCTAATCCATGAATGTTTGGTTGTATGGCGAAGGCCAATAATAGAATTAAAAGAAATATTTTTGTTTTCATCTTTACCTCCTTGGATTTATATTTAACTTTTATATCTTAAGTGAAAAATTTGTAATTTTCACAAGTTATGGCCTTATATAAAATTTCTTCCCAGGATTCACCTAATTTGCAAAATATCCGGCGCGGTGCGTGATCCGGTAGTTCTTATTTTTAATTTTTACTTTTATAGTTTTAAATTTCCCGTCTCTTGTGTAATTTATGGGTACATAATAGATAAGATAATAGTTTTCTGAAGCATCAACCGCTCTCTGGAATGCAGAGGCAGCATTGGAAGAGCTGTCTGTTAATCCACCTGTTGCTCTTGCCATCTCTCTGAAAGCGTTGAATATATCCTCGGATTGCTCCCTCCACCTTATTGGTGAAGGTATCCTGCCGTCGTCATGCAGGGTGGGAAGTTTTGTTATATATAAAAAATGCATAGAGATAGAGGAATCAGAAAAAACCTGTTTAATACGGTCTACGTTAAAGGTGATGTCTCTTCTATAGTGTGAAAATAAGTCTAAAAGTTCAAAAAGTAAGTGTTGTTGATCCTGCTGCAAGCTCATGAGTTGAGCAAAAGTCGCTGGGTCCAATTGAGGGAGGACTTCTTTCTGATAGAATAGGTAAACGTGTTTCTGCCCTTCTTTTGTTTTTAAGAAATCCGCAAATTCCAGAAGTTTATTTTCATCAACATATCTGAGTTCTTCCAGCCTGCTTAGAAGGAGCCTGGATATCGAAAGTGATACTTCATCTGGAGAGGATATCTGTCTATGGAGGTCTTTAAGCAAACTTCTGTATTCCAGACTGCCCATTCGTGTGTCTTTTTTTATTTTGCTTTTTAATTGTTTTATGATTTCTTCTTTTGGTAAGACTTCTAAAGCTTTACTCTTGAAGTTATACGTTTTTAATGGTGTTATAATAGTAAGGTTGTCGCCCGGCAGGATAACATTGTTAAAGAAGTATTCTATAGCATCTCCTACTTTTGGCAGATATTCCATCGTTTGAAAGAGCAGGACGAAATTTCTGGAGACTTTTGGAGTAAATTTTTTCTTTTCTTCTTTTTTCTTAATGCTCGTTTTTTTTATCAGGTAAACAGCCTCAATCTTTTGGAGCTTGCCGTTTTCATAAACTTCGAAGTCCTCGATGGTTAAGTTATCCACAAATGTGCTGCCTTTAAACACTCTGACAGGAATTTCAATGTTGATAACCAATGACTCGTGAGTAAGTTCCTGAGCAAAAAGAACTAAACTTAAAGTAGCTATTGCGGCACTAAGGATTATTTTTTTTAACACAACTTTTTTCCTCCTCCTTATCTACTACTGATAATTATACTTGCCAGTGCGGAAAATTGTAATGCAAATTTTATGCCTAAGTAGAAGGTCAGGAACTTTTAATTTTAAAGGTTGGAAAGAGTACAAAAAAGTGGACATGTGTAAATGATAATATACAGGTCTTATCAGGCCAATTACATAAATGGGGGCAGAGAAACAGCACCAAGAACCCCATTCGTGAAGGATATGAAGTTGTTGTGCAGGACTGAGTAAATCCAGTCACTGGGATCAGGTCTCCAAAACTACAAGAATTTTTCTTATCTATAAAAAGGATAAAGGCTGTTTTTTTTATAGGCTGAATGTTGTTGAGAACAGAGCATAGTAAACACTCCATTTTCTCGTTGAAGACAAATAAAAGCTTTTGATTGACATATTGTTTTAAAAAGCCTAGTTTTTGTAGCAGGAGGTTTTCAAGTGGAGGGGATAAATGAAAAAAATATTCTCGACGTTTTTATTGCCCACTCTAATTCTGTTAATATCTGCCAATTCTTCTCCTGCTGAAAACACACCAGATCATCTTAAACTTACTGAATCAAGTCTTTTTTCCATCAGCAAATCTAATGAAGAGTTTTCCTTGAGAAAAAATTATGAAGTAGAGATAAAAAAAATAAATACTCCGTTCTTTGAGCTGGAAAAAAGAGGAAAAAAACTGAATTTTCAGGAGACTGCCAGAAATCCCAGAATCGATGAAATAAAAGGAGAGATCAGTAGATTAAAGAAAAAAAAGACAGGTTCTATAATTGCAGCAATAGGATTGGCAGGCCTGGGAGGATTCCTTTTTTATACATTCGCAACTTTTGAAGAAAGCGAACGGGTTACTCAAGTGACCGAGGAAGGGGGACGGGGATTAACATCAGGGCATAGAGGATACTCACTTGGCGGAGCTCTTGCCTGCTTTGCAGTAACTGCAGGATTTATCAATGATGTGGTTAAAAAAAGCAAAAATATTAAATCCTATGAAAAAGAGATAAGAAAATTAGCAGAAGCACAAAAGAAGTAATCAGCGAAGTCAGATTTTGAAATCTTAGATTTTAGAAGTCAAAAGGGGAATAATTAAGTTTTATCTTTTACCTTTTTAATTTTTGGTTTTTTATATGTAGTGTTAAAAGCTGCTGAAGTTTTACAATCTGACACCAAAATTTACCGTAATATTCAAAGTTATTGAGGTTAATGAAGTCTGGCCCCAACTTTGTTCACAAAATTGACAAACGTTTGTTTAACTTTTATATTATATTATTCATGAATAAAGGTTTGATTAATTCTGTCGGTTTTTGGAGATAACAATGAGAGTCAAATGCTTGAGTGCTGTATTTATATTATTTGTGTGTGTAAACCTTTCGGCACAGAGCCTTTTTGAAGAGGCTAAGGGAAGCAAGAAACAGGAGAAAGCATACGAGCTGAACGGCTATCTGCGCAGTACTCTTTTTGTGGGCAAGGTCCCGGAGAGGAATCAAGGCGAGATAAAAAGTGGATACGGCGAGTTTTCGCTGAAGCTAAAAGCGAGCAAAAGAGGCTTTGGCAACGCCTTCGCAGAGGTCCGGTTTCGAAGGGGATACGAGTTCAATGAATCTCTATCGGAAATCAAACTTCGTGAAGCTTATGTTAACGCCTATATTGGCCCATTTGATTTTAGAGTAGGACGCCAGATCGTAGCATGGGGTAGAGCGGACGGCATGAATCCCACAGACAACATAACTCCCAAGAATATGCTTGCCCGCTCCCCCGACGAAGATGACAGAAGAGAAGCCAATTTCCTTTTCCGTTCTTTTGTTAACTTCCAGCCGCTCAGGCTCGAGGTGATCTGGATTCCGTTTTTTGAATCTTCTTATATTCCCACAAATCTTATTTCATTTCCTCCTGGTATTACTCTTGATGAGCCGGATTATCCTGACGCAAGGCTGGAAAACAGTGCTTTTGCTGTAAAAATGAATCTCGAGCTGGCATCGTTTGACGGTTCCCTTTCCTATTTTAACGGATACAACCCGTTTCCGGGAATAGATGCTGTTTTCCCTGCTCCTTATTCCCCTGGCCAGGAAATAAGTGTTTTTCCCAGATCCTACAGGATGCATGTTCTCGGAGCTGATTTTTCCACAACATTGGCAGGTTCCTTCGGGCTCAGGGGAGAAGTGGCTTACAAGACGCCTCATAAAGATCACATAAACATTATTTACATCCCTAATCCTGATCTTCAATATGTCCTGGGCTTTGATAAAGAATTTCAAGGCAATTTTAGTGTTATTCTGCAGTATATCGGAAAGTATGTTATTGACTATAATTCTTTAGAGGTCCCGCTCACTCCTGTCGATATGCCTTCATATGAGCTTGCACTCAAGAACAGGATGATTGCGTCCCAGCTTTATGAGACAAGTCATTCTTTTTCCTTTCGGGCAGGTTGGAATCTGCTTTATGAAACTCTAAAACTTGAGTTTGTGGGTATGGTCAACATTACATCGGAAGAGTCCTTCCTGAGGTCCAAAATGACTTATGACATTGCTGATGCATTAACTCTTACAATGGGAGGCGAGCTCTATTCAGGACCGGAAGATACTCTTTTTGATATTATAGATGAGCATCTGGGCTCAATATTTGCAGAATTAAAAATATCCTTTTGAGCAGGAATCAACAATGGCAGCAAAAAACCATAAAGAGCCAAAACAAAGAATTCTTGATGCAGCTATAAATCTTTTTGCGCAAAAAGGCTTTGCCGCGGCTGGAGTACGGGAGATTGCGAAGAAAGCGGATGTTAATATTGCAATGATATCATACTACTTTAATGGAAAAGTCGGGATAATGAAAGCAGTTATTAAGGAGTTCTTTGATCAGTTTTTAGAGATTTTCAGCGAAATTAATGAAAAAAATAAATCTCCGGAAGAAAACATGAGATTAATTACCCGACCTATAATTAATTTTATCAGGTCAAACACTAAACTTGCTATGGTTACCTATAATGAGCTGCCACTTGATATACCCGAAATAACGGAACTTAAGGCCGAAAGAACTTCCTTTTTCCTTAAGAAGATGAGCAGCCGTATTTCCGGATTGGGATTAGACCCAAAGGATGCTTTTAGAACTGCTGTAATCGGCACTTCCCTTTTCTCTGCTATTATGATGCAGTTCAGATTCCGGCCTGTAATTGAACGTGTGTATAAAGTTAAATATGATGATGCCTATTATAAATGGCTTGAAGATACAATCACAACACTGTTCTTAAACGGGATCCAGGGTATTGCCGCCGGCAAAAAGAAACAGGTAAGATAAAAATTATGAATGCGATAGCTGATGTCATTATAAAATTCCGCTGGATTGTAATTCTTATCTTTATCATTCTGACAGTTTTTTTTGCCTCACAGATTCCAAGGGTTGAAATAAACTCCGAAATGAAGTCATTGCTTCCACCCCATTTAGAGTCAAGAATAAACACCGATAAGATAGATGAACTTTTTGGCGGGGTAGAAATGCTCATGTTAATTATCAAGACGGATGACGTGCTCAATCCCGAGACGTTGAAGCGTGTAAAGAATATTTCCAGACAAATGAAGAGAATTAAGGGAGTGGATAAAGTGCTTTCCATCTTTGAGCTGAAAGACATAAGAGGGGAAAATGGGGCTATGGTCGTAAATCCTGCGGTAAAGCGTATACCACAGACAGAAAAGCAGAAAAAAAAGCTGAGAGAAGAACTTCGTGAGAACGATATAGTCTATGGGAGCGTGGTCTCAGAGGATTTCACTATTACGGCTGTTATTGCCCTGCTTAAAACCGACGTGAAAGACGAATACATTGTGGGTGAAATAAAAAAACTTTTAGAGCAAAATCCAGGCAAGGAAGAAGTTGTTCTCGGAGGCTTGCCGAATATGAGAGTGGAAGTCACCAAGAGTATACAGACCGATTTGCGAAAGCTGTTGCCTTTAGCTCTGTTTATCATGCTGATTTTTCTTTTTATATGTTTCAAACAGCTCAGAGGAGTTATGCTGCCATTTTTGGTCGTCATCATGTCCATCCTGGTTTCAATGGGTATGATTCCTCTTCTGGGGTGGAAGATAGAGATTATTACCATAATCCTTCCTGTCTTACTTGTTGCCATAGCAAATGACTACGGTATTCACATGATAGCAAAATATCAAGAGCTTAATGTTGAAGGGAACCCTTATTCAAAAAAGGAACTTGCCAAAGGAATATTTCAAAGCCTCAGCAAACCTGTTTTTTTGACTGGATTAACAACAATGTCTGGTATGCTCTGTCTTTTTGGCCACATTCTTTTACCGGCACGCAAGCTTGGTGTTCTGGCCTCATTAGGAATTGCTTTTGCTCTTGCGGCAAGCCTTCTTTTCATTCCAGCCATCATCTCGTTTCTTCCCAAAGCAAAGTCTGTTATCCAGGCGCCGGAGGAGAGCAGGAAAAAGCCTCTTCTTGAGCGCCTGCTTCAATTCTTCGGAGATTTTGTTTCATGGAAGCCAAAAGCTATCGTTACAGGAGCT
Organism: Candidatus Aminicenantota bacterium; assembly: GCA_016783445.1. Classification (GTDB taxonomy): domain Bacteria; phylum Acidobacteriota; class Aminicenantia; order Aminicenantales; family Aminicenantaceae; genus JADHWO01. Next base: position 12,019 of record JADHWO010000042.1, on the reverse strand, counting down.
GTCGTTTGCGCTTTGGCGGCATCAATAGGAATATTTTTTATTGTTATTGATGCAGATCCGAATAATTATTACCCGAAAGATTCCCCGATTGTTTATGCGGCAGATTTGATTAATGAGAATCTTGGCGGCGCTCAAAACATATCGGTTGTTTTTGAGGGAGATATAAAAAATCCAGGAATTATGAAAAAGATTGACTATTTGGAAAAAGAGATTGAGAAAATTCCCGAAGTCGGCAGCACATCATCCGTTGCCCGTGTGGTCAGGATGATGAGCAGAGTGCTGAACGATGAAGGGGAAAAATGGTATGACGTTATTCCTGATACCAGGAACGCGGTTGCCCAGTACTTTGAGCTCTATTCCATGAGCGGAGATCCGGAAGATTTTGAGAAGATGGTTGATTTCCCTTATGAACATGCGCTGATTACAGCCCGTATTAATACATCCAGCACGCCAAAACTATATAAAATCAAAGAACAGATAGAGGAAATGGTAAAAGATGATGAGGATGTTAAACTCGTAGGAGGTTTTGCGTTGATTCTTGCAGATATAGCGCGCCTTGTTGTCAGTGGGCAGCTGCGTTCTCTTGGCCTGGCTGTTTTGATGATTGGGATTCTGATTATGTTTCTTTTTCGGTCGGTCGTCGCCGGGCTTATTTCAGCTATCCCACTTGCGCTATCTGTTGTGTTTCTTTTTAGCTTTATGGGTTTATTTGGAATCGAGCTTAACATAGCGACCGCCTTGCTTTCCTCAATCATGATTGGGGTGGGAGTTGATTATACTATTCATTTTCTCTGGAGATATAGAGAAGAAAGGAGGAATGGGGCTGTGCCGCAAAAAGCTGTAAAAAAGACTCTTACTACAACAGGAAGAGGTATTGTCTTTAATGCATTCTCTGTTATTATTGGATTTACTGTTTTGATCACCTCCAGCTTTATGCCGGTAAGGTTTTTCGGATTTCTCATTGTGGTATCGATTTTTGCCTGCCTTGTTGGGGCTTTAGTTTTTATTCCGGCACTCTGCCTTGTTTTTAAACCCAAATTTCTTGAGCCAAGAAAAATAGTAGTTTAAATGATTAATCATAGAGAGGAGAATACGATGAAAGCAATAAAAATTTCAACAATACTTGTGTTGATTATTTCTTTCTGTTTTGTGCTTTCTTCACAGGAAAAACTCACTGCAAAACAGATTATGGATAAATCCTTTGAAACCATGAAGCTGGCTGGCTCAGAAGCTGTTTCCACTATGACCATTATAGACAACAAAGGAAGGGAGCGGGTGAGACAGATTGCGATGGTTACAAAACTTTTTAACAGCGGTGATACAGAGAAAAGGCTTCTGCGCTTTCTCTCTCCACCTGATGTGAAGGGGACAGGACTCCTCGTCTTTGATTATAAAGAAAAGGATGACGACATGTGGCTATTCATGCCGGCCTTAAGAAAAACAAGACGGATTGTCAGTAGCGAGCGGGCTAAAAGCTTCATGGGATCGGAATTCTCCTATGCAGATATGGCTCCGCCGATTCTGGATGAATTCACTTATAATATCTTGACCGAAACAGTGGCAGAAGGCACACTCTGCTGGGAAATTGAGATGATGCCGGTCAATGAAAACATTGCCGATGAAAACGGTTTCTCAAAAAGGATTACCTATATTGGAAAGAAAGATTTTGTGATAAGAAAGGCTGTTTATTTTGACCTTGACGGAGAGCTTCATAAAGAACTTGCTGTTAAAGAGATTAAGGAACTGGACACAAAGAACCACAAGTACAGACCTTTGCACATGGTCATGATCAACAAGCAGAACAACAGAAAATCGGTCTTAAAAGTGGATAAAATCCAGTTTAATCCAAATGTGAAAGACGATTATTTCACGACAAGATATCTGGAAAGATATTAAATAAATAGGAATAAAAGGGAATAAAAGGGGACAGGCCCCATTTTCCAGGCCCTATTTTCTTCATAAAATACATTTCTTTATTTAGGGGCTTTATTCATCAACCCACGTTTGAAAGTAGATGTAGGGATTTGATTTATCAAACCCATTAATTGTCATTGCGAACGCAGTGCGGCAATCACACAATTTGTATTGTCGTAGGGGTTTGATTTATCAAACCCGCAATAGGAAAGAGATAGAATAAAATGTTTTTGTGAGGAGCGAAGCAACGTGGCAATCCAATAATTAAATAAAGGCTCAATATCAAAGCAAAACGACATAAAAAATCACCCTCAAAATCACCTCTACAGATGATTGATTTTCTAAGGAATTATAAAATAAAATAGCTTAAGGATAAAACAAAACAGCATAAAATTAACTTTTATAAGTTAGTTTTCAGAAAAGGAAGGAAAAATGAAAAAGCTAATTCTTTTTTTACTTTCTATAGCCTTGCTCTTTAGCGGGTGTTCTTCCAATAAAACAGGAAACTTCGAGCTTTACCTGACAGACCAGCCTGTTCCCGGTCTCGAACATGTCTATGTCACTATAAGCGAGATAAAAGTCCAAAAAGATGATGGGTCTGTAACAACTGTATGGGAAGGCACGAGAACATTTGATTTGCTAACACTGCGTGATATTGAAGAGCGTATACTTGATGTTGACTTGGAAACAGGAACTTACACCCATATTATAATAGTAATAGAAGCAGCATCGATTGTTGTTAATGGCAGAACTATCGACATTAACATATCACCCGGTTTAGAAGTGAGAATTCCTGCGAGCTTTACTATCATGGATGACGGCACAACAGAAGTAGTTTTGGATTTTGAAGTAGACCAATCGTTAAATGCGGGAATTGGCGATCAGTATCTACTTATTCCTGTAATCACGGTCAAGCGGATAGGCTATTAAAAAGAGGGACATTCCCCAAAGTCCTAACCTTGTCGAAAAAAAACAGCTTGAACTCAATCTCCAAAATCAGTATACAAAAGGGGAGCACTCCAAGTTTTCTTTTACATCAATTTCTTCAAGAATATGTAAGTGGGTAACAAGATTACAGGTGAAGGAGAGTTTTTATGAAAAAAAGAAAAAAAGGTTATGGGCTATTAATAATAAAAGCCGTTATCTTTACGCTTGCGATGATAAGTACGGTTATTCCAAATCCATCCGCAAGCAAAATATGTATGCTTGGCTATAAAGCTCATTGCTCTTTTACTCCAATAAGTACCATACTTTGCGCTCTTTTTGCTGGTTTAACTTGTTTTTATAGAAAAAGAAAACTCACAGAATAATATTACGACTGATTTTTTTTACAAAAAAGATATACAACCTTTTTTTATGAAAGAAGGCAGTTCCCGCTTACCGAAAAATTTAAAATAAAATTTGGAATGCAGTAATTGATTTCTGAGTGTACTGGTACAAAAATTGAACTTTTAATGAAACTATGAAGACAGGCTTCTTTATTAAATAAAGCAACCTGTTGTCCCCTTTTTCTATAAAGGATTCACTTAGCGACTTTGCCAGAGAAGAGTGAATAGGTAAAAAAAGCGTAATAATCCGGAAGATTCAATATAAAATCCGGTGACTCCGGTTGACTGATACGTTGAAATTCTTCCCAATTCTCCTGTGTCACTTCTGACTCAGCATTCCCCCAGACCATTTCAAATAATGATATCATGGCATTACGGATATTGTCGTTTAGCGGGGCATTTATGTTGCCTACAAATGTGCGGGCATTGAGTTCCTTCAAACCAGCATCACGAAACCAACCCAGAGCGCGCAAGAAGTGAAGCTCCGGTCTTTTCCCTGAGAAGTAAGGGGAAATAGCCGGAGAGCTTGCGTTCAGCCGGGCTTCCAACAGGGGATATCCTGGAAGCACTTGTTGAGAAGTCCAGCCCAGGATAGCCACAATACCGCCTGGTTTTACCACCCGTGCAGATTCCTTTAATAATGTGAGAGATTCTACAGCAGGATATCCTACACAATCCGAACTCCATACCCAATCGAATAGATCATCATCGAAGGGAAGTTTGTTCACGTTTCCTTCCTGGAAGAAAACGTGTTCCGATAAGCTGGATTTTTTTGCCTTTTCCCTTGCATGAGCCAAAAACTCGGAGGAGATATCAAGGCCGGTGACATGTCCTGCAGGTGCCACTGCCTCTGCCAGCATCAGAGTATGACTGCCAATTCCGCATCCTGCATCCAGCCCCCGGCTCCCGGAAGGAAGTTTTAGCGCCTGGATCACTGAGCGAATGACCGGCTCTCTCAGGAAATCGGCTAAATACAGCCTGTGTGCATATGTATCCTTATCAGACACTTTGCCCCTTTTTTTATTCTTATTGTTTTCCATATTTCCACTCTTTTTCCTTTATTGAGGCTGATTAAGAATCGTTACTATATTAATAGTAAATTTATAGCCTTTTAATTTACTAATATCAATTATTTACCCTGGTCCAATCCCAAAAATATTCCTTTGGAATTATTTAACAATGTTCGGCAGTAACAATTCTGTGCTGTCGAAATCATTAACACAAATTGGGAAAGATTATGAAGGACTGTATATATTGTTACTCCTGGAAAAAATCCTGTAAGCTGCCGTACGATATCCACAGTATATCCTGCGATGAATGGGGTAATCCCGCAGGATTAGTAAAAAGTGTTATTTACGGGATTTAAGCTGCTTTCTCTTTGGTTTTACAAGCAATTTCCTGGCAGCAGCACTTATTGATTATACCTCTCAAGATCACTAAGCCGCCTGCAATAGTAAGAATTATTGTGGAGAAGCTCAATTCCCACCATGCAAAGACAATAACAATTATACCTAAGAGTATTGAGCAAAAACAGGGTATCCACTTTTTTTCCATAGTTTCCTCCTTTCTTGTTTAAGTTTCCCTTAATTTTTTGTAATTTTGTGTAAAATTCAGTTAGAAGTCAAGATAAAGTTATTGAATAATCAAATTTTTCCGGAGTTTTGTTGTCTAATTAATATGAATTATTCATAAAAACTGCCGATGCCATTGTTTATTCTCAATAATATCAAAAATCGAAATGTTTAACGTGGAGGAAAAAATGATAACAATATCAAAAGGATTTAAACGAATCTTTACGGACAGATTGACTGCTCTGTTTTTTATCCTGTTCTTTTTAACATTTTGTATGGTCGGATGCGGCACTCTAGAACTAAACAGTGACTGGCGGGACCGCGAGATCATTGTTGATGGAAGTAATGATGACTGGCTGGGCAACATGATGTATTTTGAAAAGGAATACGTCTCACTCGGTTTGCTTAATGATGAAAATTTTATCTACATTTGCCTGATTGCTGAAGACCAGATAATACGGAATCAAGTGATGGGACAGGGATTTACACTGTGGTTTGATCCGGATGGCGGCAAGAAAAAGACTTTTGGTATTAAGTTTCCCATTGGGATACAACCGGGAGAAAGACAAGACAGAAGGAAACGACCGGGTGGCGTTCCGAATAAAGAGAAAAGAGACGAAGCGGATATTGAAGAGTTGAGACAGGCACGCATGAAACGAATGGCTGAATTAGAAATTTTTGGGCCGGAGAAAGAAAAAAGTGTAAGAATGCCGGTAGAAAAGGCAAAAGGGATTTATATTAATGTAAAGCTCTCAAGTGGAATGCTTGTCTATGAAATCAAAGTCCCGCTTGAACGCAGTGAAGAATACCCCTATGCTGTTGGAACGAAGGCAGGAAATTTGGTTGGTATAGGGTTGGAAACATCTAAAATTGAAAGGCAAAATGTAAGAAGGAGTATGGGCGGCAGAACAGGCGGAATGGGTGGAAGAGGCGGGGCTGGCGGAACCCGCGGAGGCGGCATGAGGCCTCAAATGCCAAAACCATTAAAAATCTGGGCTGTTGTTCAACTGGCTTCAAAATAAGGGACAAGTCCCCATTATAATTGAGAAAACCTCACTTACCTGTATGATACTTTAAGCTTTGCTGACACTTCACCTAACTTTTTGTCATTAGTCCACAGCGTTACCTCTGTCAATAGCGCAGAGGACAAGAGATTTACATCAATATAGCCAAGACCTAAGCCCATTAAGTCATTTTCTTCAATAAAAAACAAAACCTCTTGATGTTCTGCAGTTTTTGCCATTGGTAAAGATTTAAGGAGCGTGAGAATTTCTTCACGGTTTTGTAAATTACCACATGCCAGCTCGCCAACCACAAATGGGTGGCAGACGACTTCACCTTTTGTCAATAAGGTTTTTAGTAGGGAGTTCCCTTTTCTTAAGTGAGAGACCCAAACCGAAGTGTCAACTAAAACCATGGCTGATTCTAAGTTGTTCTTCTCCTTGGAATACGGCGAAGGGATTTTTCCGTTCCTCCCAATTTGGCCAATCTTCTGCTGCTTTCAAGTGCGATCAGGGCATTTAATCCCTTCCTAACAAGTGATGTTTTCTCTTTAATTCCTGTCAGGTTCGAAGCCTTTTTGAGAAGGTTGTCGTCGATATTGATTGTAGTTCTCATATGTATATATATGCATATATTCTGCATATATGTCAATGTTAAAAATATAAACCGGGAAGATTGGAAACCGGAATTTATACATCAGGTTTCTGAAGCATATTATTGACTTAGCGTCTTTAGTGACGGATTAATTTACGATTATTCTCAAACAAAGAGAAATATTCACAGGAATAAGCAACCTGTCTCCGTTTTTACTAATGTTGAATGTTGAGACGTGACCCCTTTTTTCCGATTTTTTCTCTTTGTTACTTGTAACTTACAGAGACTCCAAACCAGAGGTGGTTTTCGTCTCCGATAGCATCCAGCAGCACTATTGTATAGTTAACAAAGGGGAATATATTAAATTTACCAATGTTAAATGGAATAGCAATTCCAAAATTTAAATCGCTGAACCCGGGATCAACACCCTCGGCGAGCCACTGCCCCCCGTTGTAACCCAGGGATGCGGAGAGATCAGCTCCAATTGCCTTAGACAATTTAAGGGAATATTCTGTTTTAAGGAGAACGTAAAGTCCGTCACCATTTGTAAAATCATAAAAAATTGATAGAGAGGGATTGAGGCGCATATTTGGCAAACCTGCAGAGACAAATATTTCATGGTTTGTGTTATCTTTGATATTAAAATCTTCCACAAAATACATTCCATAATGGATAATCCCTGCAGATATTGAAATGTTTTCAGGAGTTTTAAATGTATAGGTTAAAGTTAAGTCAATCTCATTGGTTTCTTTATTCTCGAAGGAGATACTGCCCCAGATGTTTAAAAAAAGACCACTACCTCCAAAAGCATAGTCTATGGACGGTTGTATCACGGGCTTTTTTATAGGATTAAGGTCAAATCCTCTCCAGATGTAGCGGGAGGAAAAATCGACTTTATAATTGATCTCAGCTATAAGATTAGTATTAAAAAAGACAAAGATAATAAATAGGGTTGTTAAAAAGATAGATTTTTTCTTCAAAAGTCTTTTCTCCCTTTATTCAGTATTAAGAATAACATAATTTTGAGAAAGGGTTAATATAACGGGCTGATATTTTTGAAAATAGATAATAGTGTCGGCAGTTTTTATGAATAATTCAGGAGGGCGTGGATTATTCACGAGTTGAGATTGCTGCGGATGCGAGGCATAGGGTATGAAGCTGTGGTTTTCCACTGCGAATACCCTGTAACAAAGCAGACGCAGTGAGATCGGCTCGCCTGAAAGGTAAAAAATGCCGACATAAAGTGAAAATGAGCCTAATAGAAAAGCTTTGAATGTTAATTTTGAGAGAGAATTAAAGTAATATGCTCATATCATTGAAAATAGATAATAGTGTCGGCAGTTTTTATGAATAATTCAGGAAAATGAATTGACATCAATATTATCCTTATTAATAATTAATAAAATAGAAACGTAAAAAAAAAGGAGTGTTAAAATGAAAAATTTTAGTCTTAAAAAAGTATGGGGTAGATTGGCTATAGTAACAGTTTTGCTATTCATTTCTGGTTTATTGCTGACATCTGCTCAACGTCCTCAAGAAAAGCCCCAGGGTTTGGAAGAGCGGGAGGAGAATTGTACAAGCATAATGGTCGGACGGCTGGCAAGCACTGATGGTTCGGTGATGACAGCTCACTCCTGCGATGGAAATTATCGTACCTGGTTGAATATCGTTCCGAATAAAAAGCATCCAAAAGGATCAAAAACTAAAATCTACCATGGCAGGATGCACAATGAGACTTCCTGGGATTTAAGAGGGCTTCTGTTAAAAGGCGAGATACCCCAGGTTAATGAAACATATGCATTTCTTAATACCGCATATCCCTGCATGAATGAAAAACAGCTTGCAATCGGAGAAACAACGATTGGAGGCAGAAGAGAGCTGTACAATGCCGAGGGGCTGTTTGTTATTGAGGAAATTGAGCGCCTTATTCTGGAAAGATGTACCAATGCCAGAGATGCCATACGGCTTGCCGGTGAGCTTGTTAAAGAGTACGGCTACGGTGATAGGGGAGAATGTATCACCATTGCTGATCCAAAGGAAGTGTGGCACTTTGAAATTTTCGGTGCCGGTCCTTTGGAAAAAGGAGCGGTGTGGGCAGCTGTCCGTATTCCTGATGACCATGTGGGTGTTTCAGCGAATATACCGAGGATAGCAGAACTGGATCTGGATAATCCTGATTATTTTATGGCTTCGGATAATGTTTATTCCGTTGCGGAAGAAATGGAATGGTGGGATCCTGATAGTGGAGAGCCTTTTAAGTTCTGGAAAGCTTACAGCGGAAGAAAGCCTTTTTCAACCAGGGAATACTATATATTGAGCGCGCTTGCCCCTTCTCTCAACCTGGATAAGGAGGCGGAAGAACTCCCTTTTTCAGTGAAGCCGGATAAGAAGGTTTCAGTAAGAGATGTTATGAAATTTTACAGGGAGACTTATGAAGGAACAGAACAGGACATGACAAAAAATCTTCTGGTTAAACCACGCCGGAGCGATAAGAAGGTTAAGAGCCCTGTGGTAAATCCGTGGATGTCCTATGATATGTGGAACCTTCTGAATGCGTTGAAGCCAGGTGTGACCGAGCGATTCCGGACAATCGCGATTTCGGGTTGTTCTTACTCGCATATAATTCAATGTCGAGATTGGCTGCCTGATCCTGTTGGCGGAATAGCCTGGTTTTCATTTGACAATCCTGGTCAAAGCCCGAGAATACCCATATTTTCCGGTGTCACAGAACTTCTCCCCAGCTTTGAAATATGTGCGCAGCACAGATTCCGTATGGATTCAGCATGCTGGGCTTTTCGGAGAGCGAATCGTCTAGCAACTGTCCGTTGGGGAGTTGCCAGGAAATTCATTGAGGAAGCTGTGAAGGAGTTTGAGGAGAGAGCTTTTACTGATCTTCCGGGCATTGAGAAAAAGGCGCTGGAGCTTTATAAAAAAGGAGGTTCCGAGAAAGACCTGGAAAAAGTCAGAGAATACCTTACAAAATATACAAATGATTTTGCTCGGGCAGCGATTCATAAGTACCTGGAACTCGGAGATAAATTCTGGGGGATGTTTGCTAGAGGATTTTAGAAGGAAATAGTAGTCAGGCTACTTATTCTGTTTTTGCGAACGAAATGCTGCAATATTGTCATTGCGAGGAACGCAGTGACGTGGCAATCCCGCCTTTTATATAGGGGTTTGATTTATCAAACCTACCTGTGGGATTCCAAAAAATTGTCAGACCTAACCACGTTATAAAAATGGGGACAAGCCACTTTTAAAATATTTTAGCTTGGTATAATCCCTATTAGACCGCCGACTACCATTTAACCGACTCTAATTAAACATTAAAAGATGGAACTTTTTTTTGTATTTTGCATTTTAATATATAGAGAAAGAGTGTTAAGATTTATTTAAAGGGGTTTAAAAATTAATATACTTGGATCTGGACTGAGAAGGAGAGCAGCCTGTTTACTCTTTTCGCTTATAATTCATGCCCTCTTTGCCTACCTGCTTTTTAATTATAGATTTACTATTAAGATTTATCCAAAAAAACTGGAAATAAGGGAGGTTTTTATCGCTTCGCCTGAAAAGCTTTATATCCCTGAAAATATAGAAAATTTAGCATATAACTCTCCGGAAATATGGCTTGAGGAAAATAAAAAAACATCAGCAAGGGAATGGAGGCTTAAAAGGAAATTAGAAACTCCGATAAAAAATGATCCTGGTTCAGAAACTGATAAAGGTAAAAGCTTCAATATAATTAATGACAAAAATATAAAAAATGAAGCAGAAACTAAAGAATTTAAAACAGGTTTATTTTCAGGATTTGGATTAAATTTACCTTCAAAATTTGAACTAAATTTACCCGCGGACTATAGGCTGGATTTATCTCTAAGTTCTGACAAAACTAAAAATATGCCTGGTAAAGTGGGGAAAAGAAATATAAATTTATTAAAGTATCCTTTTCCCAATTTTTCTAATGTTTTTCCATCAAAAATCAAGCGTACTTCTGACAGGTATGGCTTTGGCAGTTCAACTCAACAAGGGAGGGCCTCTTTTAAGGCAGAAGGTTATGATATAAGCCCCTGGGCAGAAAAGGTCGTGAACAGAATCCAGAAGAACTGGAATATCCCTTTTGCTTTTGCCCAAAAAATGAGTGCTAAAGGCGTGGTGGGTATTTCTGTAATTATTGAAAAAAATGGAATGCTTTCCTCAGCCGAAATTGTGCATACATCCATGGTCCCATTGTTTGATGAGGCTGCATTAAAAGCTCTGAAATTGGCTTCTCCCTTCCCTGATTTACCTGCTGATTTTCCGAATAAGAAACTCGAAGCCTATTTTGAATTTCGTTACAATGACTAAAAAAATTGCGGCATTGTTATTATTTTTTATTAATTTCAGTTTTAATTTATATGCTGAGGAGGAATTTCTGTTTATTGCTGATATGGGGCTGATTAACAGTAAAATTAGCAATGGTCTCACTCCACCAACCAGATTAGTAGTCGGGATAGACATAAAAAAAGAGGCTTATTATAAATTATCCTATAAAGGGGATATTATTGGAGGCGGTCTTTTTAATAAGGGTCTAAATATATTTAATATAGAAGCCACTGATTTATTTGAGAAATCCGGATCGTTTAAATATTTATTGGATTTAAAAGTAGGCGCCCTAGTTTTAAGTAAAGAAATTGAAATATATATCCAATTAGATTCATTTGATGATATTAAAAAGGCGGAAGATAACATAAAAAGTCCTGAATACGAGATATCTATGTTTATTGGAGATAAATTAGTAACTTCCAGTAAAAAATTAATTTCCAGTAAGCTATCATTTAAAGTTGAGCTGCCGCCCTTGCCGGAGAACTACGGCCCTTTCTACGATATAAAAAGATCAGATCCTGCTTTAAATTCATTTTCTATTTTGGATGCGGTGGGTGCAGCTTATGGATTAGTAAAAAAATTGATTACTGAGAAAAATAAGGAAAAGAGAGAAATCCCGATTCAAAAACATAAGCAGATAACAAGAACATTTCTTAGAAAAAATTCAGAAGGAGTTGCTAGAGAGGTAAAAGCAGTGATAACATTAAAAACAAAGGAGTTAAAGATTTCCCCTGAGACAGAAAATAAGATGTAGGGGCTTGATTCATCAAGCCCATCTGGAATGTAGGGATTTGATTTATCAAATCCAAACTTCTATAAGATTGGGGAAGGGGATATTTCCCAAAGGGAAATCCTTTATTCCATATCGATATCAAGTCTTTATCAATTAGATTAAAATTGCAAAAGATAGTACTTCAGGAAACGTCCCCAATTTTACTTTTACAATTTTTTGCCGCAGTGGGGGCAGGCTTTCCAATTCTTTTCTGTTGGTTTCCCGCATTCGGGGCATACAGCATGAAGCCGCGCGGCACAATAGGGGCAAAATACAAAATTCGAGTCAACTGGTTTCTCACAGCTTGGACAGGTCTGAGTCGCCTGTTCAGGTTTTCCCTCCTCTTCACTGTCTGAGCGAACAATTAGATAAATCAACAATCCGATTATATTCCCGATAAACACCAGCAGAGCCCACAATATGCCATTCATGCCGCGGCGCTCTGCATCCCGGTAGACCCAGATGATTACCATAAT
>JADHWO010000041.1 GCA_016783445.1 Candidatus Aminicenantota bacterium | reverse complement strand
ATTTCCGTGACAATTTCTTTGGAAGTCAGGCAATCTGGTTAGGAAGCCATCCGGAGGCGAGCGGGCATGGTTCCTCAAAGAGGAGAGCGAGCCGAGGAATAAGTGGATTTTCCTCGCTGGGGAAAATACACGGGCTGACGAATCAGTTTGCCTGACTGTTTCTTTATCACGGAAATAAAGATGTTTCCACAATAATGGGTTGTGTCTCATCCCAACTTTTTTTAATTATATCATTTCACTGCAGGTGTCTGAAAGGAGCGTGGCAATCTTAGCCGCTTATTAAATATAGAGATGCCTTTGCTTACAATATAACTTTATCCTATAATTGAAGAAAACTATAAGCACGGACAGGAGGTTATAATGAGAAAAATTAGCTTATTTATCTGTATTTTATTTCTTCTTTCGCCATTATGCTGGGCAAAAGTTGGAGACATCTTAAAAGTTATAAAAACGCCCGGCCCGTGCCCAACAGGCTTAGCTTTTGACGGACAAAACCTTTGGCTCGCTGATAACTTTACAGATAAAATTTACAAAATAAGCCCGGAAAGCGGAAAAATTCTTAAAAGCTTCAATTCCCCTGGCCACCATCCTGAAGGGTTGGCCTGGGATGGAAATTATCTCTGGCATATAGATTCCGGAGAGAAACTCATGTACCGCCTGGATCCAGAATCAGGAAGGGCCACTTTAATCTTAGAATCAAATAGCTCACATCCCCGCGACCTGACATTTGATGGAAAGCACATCTGGGTCATAGACCACAGGAGCGATATCCTGCTTAAAGTCTCTCCAGAGGACGGAATGATGGTCCAAAATTTCCCTTCTCCGGCCCGGGAACCAGCTGGCCTGGCTTTTGACGGTAAATACTTATGGGTCACAGACCGCAGTGAAGACAGGATTTATCTCGTTAATCCTTCTGATGGACTCTGTCTTTCTTCTATGCGTTCCTATGGTCCGTTTGCCTACGGCCTTGCCTGGGGAGATGATGTTCTATGGAATGTGGATTACGAAAATGATGAGATATACAAGATTAAAGTCTTCTGTAAAGATATTTTATCCAAATGGGACGAACGCCAGATGTCCCTTCATTTTATAAAAGAATTCCGGAACTATGGACCCGGAACAGTAAAAACTTTAGACATATTCCTTCCTACTCCTGAAAGCCGAGACAACCAGACTCTTATCGGGCCTGTCCAATTCGAACCAAAGCCAGATAAAATTATAAATGACAGCTGGGGACAGAAAATCGCTCATTTCCATTATAAAGATTTAAAAGGTTTATCTATTGTCAAACCAGGCTGGAAAGTGAAAGCAAAAATATATTCTTCCGAGTATTTTATTTATCCTGATAAAATCGGAAGCCTAAAAGAAATACCTGAAGAAATCAGGGATAAATATACTCAGGACGGAGATAAATATAACATTCATGATCCGTTTATAAAGGAACTAGCTTTTAAAATCGCCGGAAAAGAAAAAAATCCTTACTGGATTGCCCTGCGTATCTATGATTACCTTGGTAAGCACCTGAGCTACAACCTCAAGCCACTCGGCGGGTGGAATCCTGCCCCAACTGTGCTAAAAAGAGGCACAGGTTCATGTTCTGAATACACATATTCTATGATTGCTCTTTGCCGCACACTTGGCGTTCCTATCCGTTATGTTGGAGCAGTGAGCCGCCGAGGAGACGATGCCAGTTATGATGATGTCTATCACAGGTGGACAGAGGTTTACCTTCCACCTTATGGCTGGATTCCTTTTGATGCTAACAAAGGGGACACGGATTTACCGGGTAAAAAAGTGCTTGGAATCGGAAACGTTGCTGCTCGTTATATCATCACTACAGAAAACGGAGGTGGAGATCAATACTTATGGTTTGGATATAATTACGGATTTAAATGGACATCAGAAGGCAAATGCAGAATTCACGAAGAAAGCTATGGAATGTGGTCACCATGGGGAGGGAAAAAATATCATAAGCCTGTTAAAGAAAATGATTGAATTTGATATCAATCAAGAGGAGACTTTTTTCGGTAGGGCAAGCGGCCGTAGAAAAAATCGTCTCCCAAGATTGAGAGAGTCTGGGCTGCAGAAGATTTTTCTGTCATTTTTCTGATGAAGTTGTGAAAAGAATTGTTCGGCTTACTGTAAGGACAGACATAAATACATACTGCACAATCTGTTCCCGATTTCCTCCAGAACCTATAGCATTCCTCCCGGTTGAGGACCCATTTCAAAACACCATTTTCCTCTGTTTTCTCTTTGCAGGAAATGGCCTGGGAGGGGCAATTTCTGGCACATTTCTGGCACTTCTGGCAAAAATTCTGAATCCCAAATTTTTTTGTTTTATCAACAACTAAAGGAAGGTCTGTAGTGACAAGGCCTAACCTTGCCCTAGGTCCGTATTTTGAAGTGACAAGAATACCCAGTCTCCCTAGCTCTCCCAATCCTGCCTCACAAGCAAGAGGAGGAAGCATAGCCAAATAGTTGCTGCCCGCAATATGAGCTCTTGCCGGATAACCCAGACGCCGGATAAAATCTGCAAGAGTGATAGATATCCTTGCCGCTTCAACATATTTTTTACCGGTTTCAACAATAACTGGAGCACTGGGAGCAGAAGCTACCATTCCCAAATCCATCTCTAAGGCAAAAACCACGGCATATTTGTGGTTCAGTTCTATTTCCCTTCCATATTGTTCTGGCCCCCTCCCGACATGTGAATAGACATAAGCCTGGTTCAAAAGACAGATCCCGCAGAGGTCAGAACCAAGGTATTTTAAAATGCCCTTTATTTTTCGTGTATTCTCAGGAGGTGATTGCTGAACTTTTTCTGCAGACTCTACTCCGCTCACCTTTGTTAATTGATGTTCCAGAAAGTCAAACTCTGCTGCAGCAAGTGATAACAATATAGGATCTTTTTTTATATGAGAAGGAGAAAGGATATCAGGAATCCTCCTAAGTTCATCATCCTTTTTTTTGTATTGAGGCATTCGCACATAATATTCATCATAAACTCTGCTCCCTTCTTCGTATTCAAAGCGGGCAAAGATAATATCCCTTTCGTCAATTTTTCTCTGTTCTCCAATAATTTCTGTTGCTGCTTTTTTTAATGGAGAAAACAGGAGGAATAAAAGATCCAGCACCATTAATAAAAAGATCCCTCCAAACAGCCAATTTTTTAAGGGGGTTTCAACAAGAAAAAATCCAAAACACAGGACAATTAAAAGGAAGAGAAAAAGGCTGCTGAACCAGAAAGCCCTCTTTTCCTTTTCGAAAAGGCTGTATATGGAAAACAGGAAGAAAAAACAAATAAGAAAAAGTAAAGAAGCTGCTCCAGCAATTACCCAGGTATTCATTGCCTTAAAAGTAATAAACTGTTCTTTTATTGTCAATTAAATTCCTCTGTTCCTACAATTTACACTCCCAATAATATCTGCTTCCAGTATCTTTTTTTTACATTTCTCGCCTTTCTAATTTAACTCGTTTATAATGAAAAAAAATGCAAAATCCAAAAGTTTCAGTCGTCCGACTGGCAAGTTATAAAAATGAAGAACTCCATAAAGCCCTGAAAAAGAGCCTTACGCTCATTGGAGGATTAGAAAATATTATTAAGCCCTGCAGTAAAGTCTTTGTTAAAATCAATCATCTCTCCCCTCCTTCACTCCCAGAGAAAAGCATTGTGACTCACCCTGTTTTTACCAGTGAGGTACTGTGTCTGTTGAAGGAGTTAAATCTTAAAATCACAGTCGGAGATGATATCCAGTCAAAAGAAAAAGATGGCTTTTTTTTATCTGGATATCGTAAAGCCTGCAATGACTTGGGAATCCGACTTGTTAATTTGAAAGAAACTGGCTTTCGAGAAATCAACTGTAACGGGCAAGTTTTAAAAAAAACCTTTATTTCTCCTTTGCTCCTAGAAGCAGATTTTGTTCTGAATCTGCCCAAACTAAAAACCCATTCTTTTACGGTCTTTACAGGAGCTGTAAAGAACATGTTCGGTATTATCCCTTATGGACTGCGGCTCAATTATCACCGCCAGTTTACCAGGGTTGATGTATTCAGCCAAATGCTCGTAGATATCTTCTCATGTGCACCGCCCCACCTGACTATTATGGACGGGATTGTGGCAATGGAAGGCGAAGGCCCATCCACTGGAAACCCAAGAAAAGTGGGAGTTATTCTTGCCTCTCAGGACGCCGTAGCGGTAGATGCTGTGGCATCAAAAATTGTGGGAATTAATCCTAAAAATATTGACACAACTTTTAATGCCCACGAGAGAGGCCTGGGAATAGGCGTAATCGAGAAGATCGAAATTGCTGGAGAAAAAATTCACGATGTAGCAGTTAGAAATTTCAAGCACTCAGCTGTCGCTACAGGTATTATGCGCAGAAAAATTCCCCAATCCCTCTATGCGCATATCCAGGAACATCTGATCCTTACTCCTGAAGTCAACAAAAAAAAATGCACAGCCTGTATGGAGTGTATAGAAATCTGCCCGCGTGGAGCAGTAAAGCTTGACCAGGACTCAGCAAGAGTCAATAAAACTCTCTGCATACACTGTATGTGCTGTCATGAGGTCTGCCGTTTTTTTGCCATTAAACTCAAACAAAGACCTCTGGGAAGAATCGTGAGAGCTTCTGAGGTTTTGTATAAAAAGATAATGACTTTATTCGGTTGAAATAAGATTACTGTTATTTTCCCGGGCGGGAAAACAGATTTAAGAAAGCTACAAAAAGAGCCGATCCAAGTACTGCCCAGATAACCGGGAAGTAATGAGAACCGAATCTAATCGGCAGGAAAAAAGGAAGGTCTAGCTTTTCAGCACTAAATGTTCCGATCAAGGCTCCGATATAACCAAGCACGATTGATGTTAAACAGCCCAGCTTCCTTCTACCAGCAAGGTTAGCTCCAATTGCGCCCGCAATAGAAGCAATTAAAAGCATAAACAAAAATGAAAAAACGTTCATTATCGATTCCTTTTAAAATCATCCATGATTTTTGACCGATTGTCAAATGTTGAGAAACACACCCTTTTTGTTTATAATCTCTGTAACTATGGAGAGAAAATGAACTTTAACTATTACTTTAAGTCGCTTCAAGGAAAAATGGTCAACCTTCTCAAAGAAATTGTTTATCTCGAATCCCCTTCAAACGATAAAAAGGCTGTGAATGCCTGTTCTTCTTATGTTGTTGAGGAGTTCAAAAAAACAGGGGCCAAAGTAACCCGCTTGCCTCAAAAAGAGATTGGAAATCTCTACATCGCCGAATATCCTGCTTCCCGCTCCAAAGAAAAACAGGAGCAGATTTTACTTCTCACTCATATTGACACGGTCTGGCCTGTAGGAAAAATTAATAAAATGCCATTTTATGTGACAGAAAATAAAGTTTTTGGCCCAGGGGCCCTAGATATGAAAGCCAGTCTTGTTATGGCAATATTTTCTCTCAAAGCACTAAATGAACTCAATATTCAACCAAAAAAGAAAATTGTCGTTTTTTTAAATTCCGCCGAAGAAATAGGGAGTGAAAAATCCTATGAAGTCATTCGAGACCTGTCAAAAAAATCAGCATGTGTATTATGCCTGGAACCCTCTTTGCCAGGCGGTGACTTAAAAATCCAAAGAAAAGGCCGTCTGGTTATCCGCTTGGAGGCAAAAGGCAAGGCGGCTCATGCAGGAACCCCGGATAAAGGAGTTAACGCCATAAAAGAATTGATCCAGCAACTTCACCAGCTCCAAAAACTTGAGACAAAAGAGACAACTATCAATATAGGTCTAATAGGAGGAGGAGAAAAACCTAATATCGTGGCTGAGAATGCCTGGACTATACTTGACATAAGATTCTGGAATAACATCCAGAAAGAAAGGATTTTAAAATTCCTGAAACAGCTAAATCCATTGCTCAAGGGAGCAAAAATTAAATTCTTAATTGAAAGTTTTACTCCTTCTATGGAAAAGACCGAAGTCTCCACCGATCTACTTACTCAGATAAGGAGAATAGCTTCTTCATTAAATATGAAGCTCGGTGCGGGGAAAACCGGAGGAGGGTCTGATGCCTCCATAGCTTCTAGCCTGGGAGTCCCCACCTTGGATGGCTTGGGACCTGACGGGGAAGGAATTCACGCTGATAATGAACATCTTTTACTTTCTTCTTTGGTCGAAAGAACTGCTCTATTAACAGAAATTTTAATGCGACTCTAATTGACTGATTTCCCGAATTTTGTTACTTTAAATTGTTGGATCTGTACATAATTTATATTATTTATATTACCAAACTTACTCCGTGAGACTTTATATTATCTCACAGTGTAAGACTCGACTTTTTTATTCTTAAAGGAGGATTCATATGATAAAAAAATACTACCTTCTCTCTCCCGGCCCCACCCCTGTTCCTGCGGATGTCCTTTCTGCTGCCGCAGAGCCTATTATTCATCATCGAACTTCTGAGTTTTCAGAAATTTTTATGGAAGTTACTGAAGGGCTTAAATATGTATTCAGCACAAAACAAGATGTTTTTGTTCTAACAGCATCCGGAACAGGAGCTATGGAAACTGCTGTCATCAGCACCCTCTGTGCAGGTGATAAAGTTATTACGATCAATGGAGGAAAATTTGGCGAACGATGGGGGCAGATCTGCCAAGCTTACGGAGTAGAAGTTAAGGAAATTATTCTGGAATGGGGCGAACCTTACTCAAAAGAACAGCTTGTTGATGAATTAAAAGCCAATCCAGATGTCAAAGCAGTTTTTGCCGCCCTGTCTGAAACCTCTTCAGGAACAGTGTATGATATTCAAGGATATGGGGAAGTTCTAGCCCAGTCTGAAGCAATCCTGGTTGTTGATGGGATTTCCGGCCTTGGTGCCACTCCCTGCCCTATGGACGAGTGGAAAGTGGATGTTTTAGTTGCAGGGTCACAAAAATCATTCATGATCCCTCCTGGCTTAGCCTACATTTCTTTTAGTCCCAAGGCATGGGATTTTGTTGAAAAATCGACCCTGCCAAAATATTATTTTAATGCCAAGAAATACAAAAAAAGTTTAGGAAAACAGACAACCCCATATACTCCTGCAGTATCCCTCATAATACAGCAAAAAAAAGCCCTGGAGCTCATTAAATCTTTGGGCCTGGAGAAGTTGTTTGAACATCACCGTATCCTCGGAGATGCAACCAGAGCAGCCGTTAAAGCTATTGGCCTGGAACTTCTCTCAAAAAGTCCTGGAAACATCCTGACTGCTGTTAAGGTCCCGGCAGGAATTGATGGATTAAAGCTTGTCAAAACCATGCAGGGTAAGTACATGGCTTATATTGCAGGCGGTCAGGACCCCTATAAAGGGAAAATGTTCAGGATAGCCCACCTTGGATACATGGGAGGCTTTGATATCATTATAGCTCTCTCTGCCTTAGAGATGACACTCTCTGAGCTGGGTTATGAATTCGAGGGCGGAAGTTCTTTAAAGGCAGCAGAGGACATTTTAAAGGAGAATTGGGAATGAAAAAAGTACTTGTGGCGGATCCTTTAGATCCGGAAGTTTTTGAAGAGCTTAAATCCATTCCTGAACTTGAGGCTACCTTAAAATCAGGAATGAATGAAGAGGAATTGATCGAAACAATCCCTGACTTTCACGCAGTAGTTGTTCGAGGCGCTACTAAAGTCACAAAAAATGTTATTGATGCTGCTTCCAGCCTGGAGCTAATCGTCAGGGCTGGAATCGGGCTGGATAACATCGATCTTGAAGCAGCTCAGGAAAAAGGGATTCAGGTTGCCAATACGCCTGCGGCAACTTCTATTTCAGTAGCAGAACACACCTTTGGATTAATGCTCGCTGCTGTCCGAAACCACGGCAAGGCTAATCTCTCTATGAAGGAACACAAGTGGGAGAAAAAGCTTCTCTCAGGTACAGAGCTCTATGGAAAGACTTTGGGGATTATCGGTATAGGAAGAATAGGCCAGGAAGTCGCCAGGCGTGCTCTCGCCTTTGGAATGAAAGTTTTTGCCTACGATGTTATTGAAGCACAAACAGACCTTGATATTAAACAGGTTCCCCTGGAAGAACTGCTTACTCAGGCAGACCTTGTCACCCTGCATCTCCCTTTAACAGAAAAGACAAAGCACATGATCAGTGATGAAGAATTTGAAAAAATGAAAGATGGAGTTATCCTTATTAACGCTTCCCGCGGAGGCACCGTAGATGAAAAAGCCCTTTTGAATGCCCTTGAAGCGGGAAAAGTAAGAGCAGCATCATTAGACGTCTTCGAGAAAGAACCCCCAGACGAATTCTCTCTAATAGACCATCCAAATATAATTGCTACTCCCCATATCGGGGCAGCAGCAAAAGAGGGACAAAAAAGGGCAGGCAAGGAAGTTGTTCAGATTTTAAAAGAGAGGTTGACTTAGCAACTTTATACACACCTTTAGGATACAAACGGAGGAAAGATGGCAGAAATACGACCTTTTAAAGGACTAAGGTATAACAATCAAAAAGTTCAACTAGGAGATGTTATCACTGAACCTTATGACCGTATTCCTCCTCCCTTGCAGGAGGAATACTACAAAAAAAGTCCTTTCAACGTAGTAAGAATCATCCTGGGAAAAGACGATGACCCTGAGTTTCCTGAAAAAAATAAGTACAAAATAGCCAGGATTTACCTGGATAAATGGGAAAATGAAGGTATTATTATCCGGGAAGACCAGAACGCCCTTTATCTTTATGAACAGGAATTCCGGATTGGAAATGAAAAGAAAAAAAGGATGGGACTTATTGCCAGAGTGAAGCTTGAAGAGTTTTCTTCAAGAAAAGTCCTCCCTCATGAGAAAACCTTTCCAAAACATAAAATTGACCGTTTAAATCTTTTGAAGGCTACCAACACCAACACTGGCCAAATCTTCCTGCTTTACAAAGATGACAACGACACTGTCACTCAGGCCATCAAAAAATCCCTTGTTAAGGCTGAATTGGGAGCAGATGTCAGAGATGAAGACAATTTTCATCATCTGTTATGGGTTATCAAAGACAAGGGAGACATTCAGGAGATTCAGGAAGCTATGGCTGATAAAGTTCTTATTATTGCTGACGGGCACCACCGCTATGAAACTTCCCTCAACTATAGAAAAGAAATAGCCGAAGAAAAAAAAGAAGTTAAAAGCACTGAGCCTTTTAATTACATCATGATGACCCTTTTTAAACTTGACGACCCCGGACTGGTGATTCTTCCCACATATAGACTGGTAAAAGGCCTGGACAAGCTCTCCGAAAAGGGACTTAAAAAGCTATTTAATATCTATTTTGAAATATCTGAGATAAATTGGCCGGACATTTCAGATTTATCTGTACTTGAACAAGCTCAGGAAAGAGTGCTCAACGGGACTCATACATTTGCTGCTTATGTTTCCGAATTAAAAAAATTCTTAATCTTCCGCCTTAAATCCGAAGATATCCTGGACAGAGAGATAACCGAAGAACATTCTAAAGAATGGAAATGCCTGGATGTAGCAATTCTCCATTCATTTATCATAGAAAAGCTGAAAGCTTTATCCTCTAAACCTTTTTCCCTTGAAAACAATGTGAGTTACATAAGAAAACTGGATCAGGGTGTTAAAAAGGTCATAGATGGAGAGTTTCAGATGATTTTTCTCCTGAAGCCAGTTTCTCTCTTCCAAATCAGACGGGTCGTAGAGAATGGGGAGCTAATGCCTCAAAAATCAACCGATTTTTTCCCAAAGCTCAAATCCGGCCTGGTCATGAATCCTTTGGATGAGTAAAAGTTGAATAAAGAAGATAGGACATGATTTATCTGGATAATAATGCAACAACTCCGTTAGATCCCGCAGTTTCGGAAAAAATGTCTCTGTTTCTCAAAGAGCACTTCGGAAATCCTTCATCCCTCTACCCCATTGGCAGGGATGCCAAAGAGATCATCAATCAAGCTCGAGAAGTTATCGCCAAAACCTTAGGAGCAACCAGAACTGAGATAATTTTTACCGGTTCAGGAACTGAGGCTGATAACTTCGCTATCCGCGGAGTTCTAGACGCCTTTCCCGAAAAAAAGGAATTTATCACTTCCGCCATTGAACACCCTGCAGTTATTCAAACAGCGAACTATCTTGAAAAAAAAGGTATAAAAGTCACTTATGTTCCGGTAGACAGGTATGGAACTATCGATCTCGACTATCTAAAAGATGCGATTACACCTCAAACAGCTCTTATTTCAATCATGCTGGCAAACAATGAAGTTGGAACAATCCAGCCTATCGAAACCGTTAGCAAAATAGCAAAAGAGAGAGGGATTCTTTTTCATACCGATGCTGTTCAGGGTTTTGGAAAGATGGATGTAAATGTTAATAAGCTGGGTGTAGACATGCTCTCGATTTCCGCTCATAAAATATACGGACCCAAAGGGATCGGTGCTCTTTATATCCGAAAAGGAACAAATATATGTCCACTTATTTATGGAGGGCATCAGGAAAGAGAGAAAAGAGCTGGAACTGAAAACACGATCGGCATTGTTGGATTTGGAGAGGCTGCCAGAGCCATTCAGGAGAAAGGAAATAAAGACAAGAAGCGAATTGAAGGACTGGCAGAACAACTAAAAAATGGAATAGAAGAAAAAATTCCCAAAGTAAAATTTAACGGCCAAAAGAGCAAAAGAATCAAAGGAACTTTAAATTTTGCGTTCCTTGGCCTTGAAGCAGAAGCTGTCCTTCTTTCGCTTGCCACAAAAGGCATCTTTGTATCAACAGGTTCTGCATGCAGTGAGGACTCTGAAGATGTTTCTCATGTTCTCAACGCTATTGGGCTTAAACCTGAAGTTGCCAGATCCTGCATCCGCATGTCTTTAGGACGCTTCAGCACAGACGAGGATATCAAAGTTGTTCTACAAGAGCTTCCAGAAATTGTAGAAAAACTGAGAGAGATTTCCACATTTGACATTGATGAAGATTAACAATTTCTGATTATTACCCGCACAAAATGGAAGAAACCCGACTTATATAACCAATTTCTTTATTAATTTTTTGTTAATCACAGAACTATGGAAATCCATAGTTACTGAGTTGAGAAATATAAATACGTCTGACTTCAATAAAGAATTTCTGGTATCCCTCGGTTTTAAAATCCGGATAAGTCCAGCTCAATGTTCTCGCTTCTTTTTTACTGAATAATAATTCCAGATGGGCGTAAATCCCATGATGAAGAGGAATCCGGTGTGCAAAATCCTTGGCTGTTGCCATAATTAAAGCAGATGAAGTTATATAACCAGGATCAAGATTGACAACTCTCCGGTTCATTTTTTGTCCTTTCCTAAGCTCTTCTTCAAGCTCATTCGTACGAAGCTTTATCTCGCTTATGTTTTCTGGAAAGATAGAGTCTTTAAAGCTTAAAAACCTCCTTTTTAAATCCTTGCCCATCTGTTTTTCGTAATAATCTGTAAAATTGAACTTAAAATAGGGACTTTTTAGATCCGCTGGACCATAAAGACTTATAAGGCATTCTTCAGCCGTATTAAAAATATTCTCTCCGGATGTTATAATCCCGCATATAAGCTTAACTGGCGAAAAAGGTTTTGGCTCAGCCATTATTCAGTCTTTCTTAAAGTTTGATTTAGATCTATCATGCTTTTGAGACCTTCAATGTATTTTTCAGTCCTTCGCACAATGTTCATGAGCTGGATTCGTCTATTTTTTATAACACAGAAAATAAAGAAAACCAATCCATTCATAATTTAAGTATCCTTTTTGCCGTGATGAAGGACGGATCAATCACATTCTATGGGTATTTGGGGATGGATGAAGCGACTTTGAAGATTTAGCCTTCCTGAATCGATATTTGAGGGAATCCGGCAAGGCCGGACACCGAGTATGTTTGAGTGCAGCGAGTTACGCAGGTGCCGAAAAGAGCGATGAAGGAATGGCGTTAAAAATCTGAACGGAAGCTCAGACATTCCCAAATACCCTTATTAATCCATCACGGAAAAAAAATGCTTCCATTCACAATTAATTTTTGTGTCCTCCTTTTGCCTTTTTGTATCTTTTTTCCATAAGTCTTTGAAGTTTTCGAAGCCTGAGTTCATTGATCCACCATTGACTTCGAGCTTGCTTGTTTTATAAAATCCAGAAAAATTACTTAAAGCCAGGTATGAAGCTAAACTTATTAGCCTCATTCGTTTTTATTTTTAAGGACAAGGCAACAAAGGATATACTTCATGAGCTTGGGTATTTTAGCACTTCTCGCTCTATTGCCGATTCTTTCTGTATTTGGATTTATTGTTCTTTTTAAATGGCCTGCAACAAAAGCAATGCCTGTTGCTTATCTTTTAACCTTCCTTCTGGCTTTACTTGTCTGGAAAGCCCCCTTCTCCCAGTTGGCCGCCGCCTCAATTGACGGCCTGATAACAGCAGCCTCTATTCTCTATATTGTCCTGGGTGCTGTTCTTCTTTTAAATGTTCAGCAGGAAAGCGGCGCAATATATTCTATTCGGAGCAGCATGTTCCTTATATCACCTGACCGCCGTGTTCAGGCTATTATCATTGCTTTTCTATTTGGCTCTTTTATCGAGGGTTCTGCCGGATTCGGCACACCGGCTGCTGTAGCAGCTCCTATACTGGTAGCCATAGGTTTTCCTGCCATGGCAGCTGTAATGGTAACCTTAATTATCCAGAGCACTCCGGTCTCATTCGGAGCTGTTGGCACTCCTATCCTTATTGGTGTCAATACGGGACTGAGCGGACAAATTGAAGTATCGAATTACCTGAATACTCACAATATCAATTTTGCTCCTTATTTGAACTCCATTGGCGCAAAAGTAGCTATTATCCATGGAATCACAGGTACTCTTATTCCCATAATCTTGGTTCTCATGATGTCCCGTTTTTTCGGCAAAAAAAGAAGCTGGAAAGTAGGTTTTTCCTTTTTGCCTTTTGCACTATTTGCAGGCCTCTGTTTTACTGTTCCCTATACAATAACAGGAATGTTCCTTGGGCCTGAGTTTCCTACTCTTGTTGGGTCCTTGATAGGGCTTGCGGTTGTTATCCCCCTGGCAAAAGCAGGTTTTCTTATACCTGAAAAAACCTGGGACTTTCCGCCAAAGAAAACCTGGCCTCAAGACTGGGTAGGGCAAGAATTTTCAGATAGGCATGATAAAAATGGGGACAGTGATAAAAATGGGGACAGGCCCCATATTTCAATATTTAGAGCATGGCTTCCCTATTTTCTGATTGCGCTACTTCTCCTTCTCAGCCGGCTCTGGTTTCCTCTAAAGAACGCCCTCGCATCTATTTCAATAAAGTGGACAAACATCTTTCAGACCTCTATTAACACCGGATTTCAACCCTTCTACTTACCTGGTTTTTTGTTCTTAGTAACAGTAGTACTGACCATCTTTATTCAAAAAATCTCGAAAAAACAGGTTAAAAAGGTCATTAATCGCTCTTTTAGAACTCTTCTGGGCCCTACTATAGCACTCGGATTTGCAGTGCCCATGGTTAAAATATTCATAAACAGCGGAGCTCCCGGGGGTTTAGACAAAATGCCCGTTGTTCTGGCAAGCGCAGCTGCAGCGCTGGTGGGAAAGGGATGGACTGTTTTTGCCGCTGTCATTGGAGCTATGGGAGCTTTTATTGCAGGGAGCAACACATTCAGCAATATGATGTTTTCACTTTTTCAGTTTGCAACAGCTCTCAAAATAGGAGTTATTCCGGGTGTGGTTATTGCCCTTCAAGCTGTGGGAGGTGCTGCCGGCAATATGATCTGTATTCATAATGTTGTGGCAGCTTCAGCAGTTGTTGGCCTTCTTGGAAGAGAAGGTTTGCTCATCCGAAAGACCTTAATCCCCATGATCTACTACCTTATAGTTGCTGCAGTTATAGGATTAATCATGCTGCAGGTTTTTAAAATGTGAAACAGGGCAAGGTCTGGCTACAGTCATTCCAATATGTGTTTTAACAGATTGTATATACTCTTCAATCTCAACGTCCAGTAATGCTTTCCCCCTCTCCTGCGAAGCATGCAAAAACCTGATTGTCCCTCTCTCTTCTTGATAAACCAGACCGGTATGTGCATAATCCAATCCTTCCTTGTTTGTCGCCAGAGCTATAATATCTCCAGTTTTTAGATGTTTTTGTGCCTGTATGATTTTTTCCTGAGGGACATACCAATGTTTACGTTTGTTAATTTCTTGCTCAAGCCTTGTTATAGTCTCAATAAATTCAGGGAATTCCTTCAAAGCTGGATAATACCGGGGATGTTTAGACATAAACGAGACCTGAATAGGAAATTCTTCCCCGCCGATCTCTCTTGTAATATCCCTTACCACTTTTTTCTTCTCATTGTCACAAATCCAATCAGAAGTATAATGCAGACGTGATGTATAATCCGTCAGCTTTCCCATTCGATAGCGTATAAATGTAAGCTCTTCTATAAAATCATCAAACGATGTTTTTCCCTTCTTTAAGATTCTAGCCATACACAGCACATTTTCATAAAATGTAACACAATCCAACCCTGTTAGATCCACCCTGCAGACTTCCGGTCCTTTCCCTTCAAGAGTCCCTCCAACATACTCTGTTCCGGTCAATTGTATACCAAGTTTTCCCATACATTCTCCGATGGGCAAGAATGCCCACTCCCCCTCTTTTGCCTGTTTTATAATTCTGGAAAAAATCTCGTTTGTCTCTGAGCCCTCAAACAAAGAGCTGAATAAAGGTCCGTTTCCACACTTAGCAAAATTAGGACGGGCAAAGTGTAAAAAAAATGCCGATACACCTGTACCTGCTGTTAATAATAAAAATTCGCGCCGATTCATAGACTCAAAATATCTAATATGAAGGTGTTACTTAAACAATATGTCTACTTATTTTCTGCCTCTAAGTATACTTTTGCGTTCGGGATTATTGTGGAAGCCGAAGCAATTTCTCTACTTTAATTCCTTTATAAAAATGTTTTTAAAATAAGCAGGAGATCTGCTGTCGTGATTCTGAAGACCTATATACCCTTCATCAGCAAAATCCTTGACTTTTCCCCGTGGTTCAGCATCCCAGTCTAGTACTCCAACACCATTTAACTCAAGCTGGATATTTTTACCTTTAAAAACAATCTTCAGATGATTCCATTCACCGGATTCTTTAAAGGCATCGGCGTTTGGTGGCTCAGCATCATAGACAGCAGCGGTCTTATGTATACCCTTTCCGCTGTCATCTATCTGAATCTCGAAAGAATGATAAATGTAATCATCGTTTTTAGGCATATCAGGGACTCTTATAAAAATCCCTGAATTTGTGTATTTATCTGCACACTTGAAGTCCAGTTCCAGAATAAAATCCTTATATTTCTTCACGCTGTACCAGAAAAGGCCCATTCCTCCATGGCCTTTTAATACACCCGTCTTTTCATCGAGTTCAAAGTAACCGGGGCCATAATGATTCCAGCCATGCTTGGAGTATCTTCTATAACTCCTTTTAAGTATCTCTTCATAATCCTGATAATGGGTTATACTTTTTATGTATTCGATACCTTTTTTTATCGACGGCGATGGATTATCGACCTCATTCGGATTTTCATGTTCGACAGCGAGATAGCCGTAATAATTCTGCAGGGTCAGCTCGGCAAGTATGTTTTGGATATTTGCCTTTCCCTGACCAAAAGGAACATCAAATGCATCCTTGGTTCCAAACTCATTTAAGTCTTTTAAATGAACATCTGTGATTCTCCCTTTAAGCATTCGGAGCGCTTCCACAGGATTAACACCGGTACGCATCCAGTGTCCTGTATCAGCACATGAGCCGATACGCTCGTCAAGGCCTTTAATATGCTCAAGAACAGTTTCCGGATGAGCATATTTTGAAGGATCAGGATGATTGTGGATGGCAATATTTATATTGTATTTTTTTACCATCCGCTCAATGAGAGAAAAATCATCATATCGAGGTTCAGTCACAATGGTTCTAATCCCCATTTTTTTTGCAAAATCAAAAACTTTCCGCATACTTTCCTCATTGTTTTCAAAGTGTACAACACCATAGCTTACAAGCCTGATCCCATATTCCTTTAACTTCTGTTTTACCTGCTTTATCTGATCTTCACTCATGTTGTGGTCAAATCTATTAACAGGGCCCTCGCTGTCAAGCTTCTGCCCCGGGTAAGGCTGCAAATAAGAAACACTTAGTTCCTTTACTTTTTTTAGTGTTTCAAAAAAGGAAAATTTCCTGAATGTCCAGCACTGCACTGCAATGGGGAACTTTTTTATTCTGACATCTTTATAATTTGTACCCGCAATTTGCTCTTTTGGAGATCTCTCCATCCACATCCTTTCTTTTTTAGCACTCTTTTGCTGGAGGTTGGCTCCATAAAAAATCCCAGCAACAAACAGAAAAGCCACAATAAAACAAACTTTATTTCTCATGTTATCTCCTTACATAAAACAATTTAAGTTTTAAGCGTCTAAAATCCAAAATAAAAAATGAAGTGCCCCTTTTATTCTGTATCAGAATTTGTGATTTCATAAATAATGAAGCTACCAAACAAATCAGCATTACAATATAAATATTTGGTTAGAGTGTCAATAGAAGCCTGACTCCATTGGAAGAATCTTTATTTCCGTGATAATTTCTTTGGAAGTCAGGCAATCTGAATAGGAAGCCATCCGGAGGCGAGCGGGCACGGTTCCTCAAAGAGGAGAGCGAGCCGAGGAATAAGTGGATTTTCCTCGCTGGGGAAAATACACGGGCTGACGAATCAGTTTGCCTGACTGTTTCTTTTTTACGAAAATAAGAATACTTACGACGCCATTGACTTTTTTTTTGGATTCCCTAAAAATATAAATGTTTACATTCTATAGATAATATCATTGGCTAAAAAACTCAACATCCTTCTGCTCGTCCCCCTCTTACTTGTCGTAAACTGCCATTCAACCAAAAAATGGCACACTTCCACTCTTCTTGTTTTTGATACTGTTTGTGAGATAAAAATCTTCTGCTCTCCTTCCAAGTTTATATCCGCGATGAAAGAAACCAAAAGAATATTTTCTAATATTGAAGACTGTTTTTCCCCTGATTCCGAGGACCACTCATCCTTGATCGTTTTAGACCTCTTCCGGAGGAGTTCAGAAGTTTATCAAAACTCCAACGGTTATTTTGATATTACGGTTGGCCCTTTATCAAGGCTCTGGGGATTCTTAGACAAATCCCACAGTGTACCCGATCCTCAAAAAATACAATCCGCACTAAAACATATCGGGTTGGAAAAAATAAAAATAAAAAACGACACTCTTATTCTCCCTCCCGCCATGAAACTTGACTGGGGCGCTATTGCAAAAGGTTTTGGGATTGACCTGGCTTCACAAACATTAATCGAGATGGGAATCACAAAAGGTTTTATAAACGCAGGAGGGGACCTCTATTGCTGGGGAAAAAATCCTGATTTTCTGCCATGGAATATTGGGATAAAGCATCCCCGCAAGAGCGGCTTCTTAGGAGTAATGTCAATTTCACATCTTGGAGCAGCTACCACAGGTGATTATCAGAGATATTTCATGGCCAACAATGTCCGCTATCATCATGTATTTGATCCCCGCACAGGATACCCGGCGCAAGGCAAACAAAGTGTTACGGTAATCGGTCCTGAAACTCTTCTCTGCGATGCTCTTTCCACTGCGCTGTTTGTAAGTCAGCAGCCTGAAGGTATTCTGAAAAAGTACCCAAATTACGGAGCGATTATCGTTGATTCAGACGGAAGACTATACTCCCTGGGAAAGGCTTATCCTTTTCACTTGATTAAGTAACTTTAATTTCCTTTTTAATGTTTGTAGTCGATTAAGTTTCTGCATACTTTTTTTCTTAAGACCTAACCTAATTATTTTAACAAGGCTATTAAAATTATTGAAGTTTTAGAAGCCTAATCCCATTGACACATAGGAAGAATAATTATTTAATGTCAACTGAAGGATCACCCAGATAAAAACTTAAGGAGGAATCATGGATTTTAATACATTAAAAGAACGATTGTTAAAATTAGATACAGCCTGTTTATGTGACGCAGGAAAAAAATTGAGGGTTATGGACCCGGAAATACAACCTATAAATCCGGGTCTAAAAATGATTGGCATCGCAAGGACCGTCCACTGTAAAGATGATTTTCTTTCCGTGCTTAAAGCTCTACATGATGCAAAAGAAGAGGAAGTTTTGGTAATCGATGGAGAAGGGGTGAAAATAGCTCTAGCAGGCGAACTCTTTGCAACCGAAGGTCAAAGGAAAAAGCTTGGAGGGATAGTTGTTGATGGCGGCTGCCGCGATGTAAAAGGGATAAGGGAAGTAAATTTACCATTATATGCAAGATACATCACTCCAGTAGTGGGAGCTTCCTCCAGGATTTTTCACACACAAATTAAAATCAACTGCGGCGGGGTTCCAGTCTCACCAGGAGATATCATTTTTGGGGACGATGACGGAATAATTGTTATGAGCAAAGAGGAAGTTACTGAAATTTTAGACACTGCTGAAAATATACAGAGAATAGAAGAAAAAGTTTTAAATAAAATGAAGGATAATAAGAGTCTTGTTGAGATGCTTAATTTTTTAGACCATTATGAAAAGATAAGTAAAAAACAGAAGAGCAAACTCATATTCACAGCATAGAATATCTCCATTAATACTATAAACCACATATTTATCTTCTTTGTGCATTTTAGGAGGAAAAGTGAAAAAAAATGTGTTTTTACCAGTAATCGCTTTGCTGGCTGTCTTTATATTATCCAGCTCAAAGCCTGTACAGGATACTGTAAAAATAAATAACGAGATTCAGACTATTCTTTACAGGCAAAAAGAGGCATGGAATAAAGGAAACATTGAGGGATTTATGGAAGATTACTGGAATTCGAAAAACCTCACTTTTCAATCGGGAAATAAAAGGCTATATGGCTGGGACGCACTGCTTTCCAGGTATAAAACAAACTTTTCAGGAGAAAACATGGGAAAACTGGATTTTACAGATATAAAGATTAAAGTTATGTCAAACAGTATTGCCTATGTTCTTGGCAGGTGGAAGCTAGAGTTTAAAGATTCTACAAAACAAGGTTTATTCACGATTATATTCCAGCGGAAACCCGAAGGCTGGAAAATAATCCATGACCACTCTTCCTGAAATATATTTACTTGTTATATTTCTCTAACCACTTTTTATGCTCTGCTCTGGCTTTATCTTGAAGCTTCTGGTCCATAACCACACGTAAAGCAGTTGCACCCATAACTTTGGCTGTCAGAATCAAAGACTTATGACCTTCAGGGCTTACGGTTATATCGGCATTTTCCTGAGAATGACCTGCAACCTCTGGAATACCTTCTGTCCCGATGCTAACATGAGCTCCAGGAACTACCAGGGATATTATTCTTCTCCATCACTTTGGCAAGAGCAATTGCTGCGCCGATTCCTGTTGGGCCCTGCATATTGTGCTGGCAGCCGTGGAATGGAGGATTTCCCCGTAAGGCATCATACTCCACCGCAAATCCAATAACCGGATGTTCTGTTTTGCCTTTATACTTTGCTTTAAAAGCTGTTGGAATCCCAGGAGGTCCTGCATAATCAGCAGGAAATCCTCCGACTACTTTTAACCTGTCAAAATTGGAAGGCAGGCCGGGAACACCCATTTCTACTACAAATCCGTGTTTTTTCAGTTCGTCTGTTAGCATGGCAGACGCCTTAAATTCCAGGAACCCTGGTTCAGGGTTGTGGTACATCCAGTCATTCATCTCAAGCAAACGCGAACTCAAAGTATCTATCTCTGCATCAACAGCCTTCCTTATTGCTGCAACTTTACGAGTTTCTTCAGGTATAACTTGCGGCTTCTTTTCGGATGATGCTGCTGACAGAACAGCAGAATAATTGACTAAAATTACAAAAATGAAAAACACTAAAAACAGAGTAAAGCAGGTTCGTCTCATAGTATTCTCCTTATTTATGATTATTTATTGAGATTGTAGCAATAACACAGAAAAAATTGTTTTTTTATAATTATGTCTTACTTTTAAAAACCATAATATTTAAAACAGGATAAAATAGAAAAATGTATTTAACCTGGATTATTCACGAGTCGAGGTTGCCGTAGATGCGAGGCGTAAAGGATGAAGCTGTGGTCCTCCACCGCAAATCCTTTGCAACAAAGCAGATACGGCAAGATCGGCTCGCTCGGAGAGTAAAAAATGCCGATGATTT
>JADHWO010000010.1 GCA_016783445.1 Candidatus Aminicenantota bacterium | reverse complement strand
GATGAAGACGGAGTGCTTGAAACAGAGGATAATTATTATGTTGCCGGTCATGATGATGCAGTTGATTATGACTACTACGGACGGACTGAACTTTTCCCTTACCAGTATCGAACAAATCACGAAAAAGCTTTTGACCGCTACCTTGGTGCTCAGCTCGTATGGACAAAAAGACTTTCTAACAAGTGGATGATGAATGGCTCGTTCACTTATTCTGATTGGAGGAGATATTATAAAGGTGAATATCTCGGTTTCATCCAGGATATAGTTGCTTATCCTTATTTAAGGAATGGTCTAAACAATGAGGAATATTTTGACGGTGGAGTTGTTGCGCCTGAAAGCGCAGGTTCAGGAGTACAGGGTATTTTTGTCAACTCCAGATGGCAGTTTAAGCTCTCGGGTCTTTATCAGTTGCCTTTTGGTATAAACTTCAGCGGAGTTTTTGCAGCACGGGAAGGATATGTCAAGCCGACCTATATTCTTGCTGATATGCAGGAGTTGGGTATCAATGAACTTTATGGAAGCTCTGATGGCGGAGGCAAGTTTGGAGATGAACGCCTGCCGGCTTTCTGGGTGCTCAACCTCAGGCTGGAAAAAGTCTTTCAGATTTCCGAAGGTTCCTATGTTGTAGTATCCGCAGATGCTTTTAACATCACTAACTCCGCACATTCACTCAAGAAAGAAACAAGTATGGAAGATCCAGACATTTTTGACAGCGATCTGAGAATTCTTAATCCTCGAGTATTTAGATTTGGAGTAAGGTTCCACTTCTAAGCTGTGTTGCACAACATTAATCTCCAAGCCCCTTCCGCCTTTAAGGCGGAAGGGGCTTCTTTCTTGTATCCTCCAGTGGGAAAATCTAGAAAGTATCTTGAACTTGTCAGAGCTTTTAAAAATAAACTTTTTGTTTTCCAGGATTTTTTATAAAATCAGTTTTTCAGGTACCAAATTACAATTTTCTGGTTTGGATTTTTAAGACTTGGAGACAGAAACCTAAAGGATAAGATGGAAAGAAATTATTCGCTGGAAGTTTTTTGTATTATTTTGACTGTTTTATTAGTTACCTCGTCTTTGTTTTCGAAAACTGATTCAACAAGAACAAAATACAATTTTTTGCTCATTACTATAGATACCCTGCGTCCGGATAGACTCAGCTGCTACAGCAGAGAACATCTAAAAACACCACATATTGACAGCCTTGCAGAAAAAGGTGTTTTATTTAAAAAAGCCTTTGCTCATACTCCAACAACTTTACCTTCCCATGCGAACATCCTTCTGGGAACCACTCCTCTTTATCACGGAGTACATGACAACTCAAATTTTATTGTAAATGAAGAATATTTAACTTTAACCGAGCTTTTAAAGAACTATGATTATTCCACCGGAGCCTTTATCGGTGCTTTTCCTTTAGACTCAAGGTTTGGATTAACACAGGGATTTGATGTTTATGATGATTATTATGGAGGCATCAGCTCACAGGAATTTACTTACGTGGAAAGAAAGGCAGAAGTTGTTGTTGATAAAGCCATGGATTGGCTGAAAAACCAGAGGGATCCCTGGTTTCTCTGGGTTCACTGTTTTGACCCTCACCAGCGCTATGATCCTCCTGAACCCTACAGGTCTTTATACAAAAAAGATCCCTACAGCGGTGAGGTCGCTTACGTGGATTTTGCCCTTGGAAGATTGTTCGATTATCTGGAAAAAAATGGATTATTTGAAAAAACTTTAATAATCTTTACCGGTGATCATGGCGAGGCTTTAGGACAGCATGGAGAGCCTACTCACGGCTATTTTGCCTACAATGCCACTCTTTGGATTCCTTTGATTTTGTATTTTCCGGGAGGACAACCAGGTGAGGTAAATCACGAAGTTTGCCACACAGATATTTTTCCTACTGTCTGTGAGACTTTGGGAATAGAAAAACCGTCTTTTCTTCAGGGAGTCTCACTTGTGTCTGTTGCAAAGGGGAAGAAGTTACCTAAAAGAGTAATTTATTTTGAATCTCTTTATCCCTTTTACAGCAGGGGGTGGGCTCCTCTAAAAGGTTTTATCGAGGGCAGTCAAAAATTTTTTGATTCACCTATCCCGGAATTATACGATTTGGAACAAGACTTTGATGAACTGGAAAACCTTGCTCCCCAAAAAAAATTAGGTAAATACAAGGCGAAGCTGGAAAAGATAATTAAACAACAATCCTACGCTGGTAAAACTGCTGGCAGACAAAAAATCGACAGGGAAGCTCTTGAGAAGCTGAAAAGCCTTGGTTATGTTTCAAATCCTCAGGTTTCGAGAAAACAGAGTTTTTCCCAGAAAGATGATTTAAAAACACTTCTTCCCTATCAGGTTAAACTGATGAACTCTATGAAAGCATATCATGGAGGTGACATTATGACAGGAATAAGACTTTTAAGTGAAGTCATAGAGGAAAGGAAGGATTTTGATCAGGCCTATTCCTACCTCGCAACTTTATATAAAGAACTTGGGAAATTAGAGGAAGCTATAAAGACTCTCAAGGAAGGACTTGAGAATAATCCTTCAAGCAATAAATTAATCAGCTCGTACGGAATTTTTCTCATTGAGGTTGGAGAATATGATGCAGCTATCAAGATTCTGAAAAAAGGGCTGGATTCTATAGACTATGATCCGGAGTTATGGAATTATCTGGGTGTTGCATACTGGAGCAAAGGAGATTTCCAGAATGCTGTTGAAGCATATCAGAAAGCACTGATTCTGGATAATAACTATCCTATAGTTTTTAATAACCTGGGTTCCCTTTATCTATCCAAAGCCCTGAAGTCAAAAAAAGCTGGGGATCTTAAGAGTGCTATTCACAATTTTCAAAAAGCTATTGAGCTTGATCCCGGATATTCTTCGGCCTATAACGGATTAGGAAGCGCCTATGGAGAGACCGGGGATATGGATGCAGCGATTAATTGCTGGGAAAAGGCAGTAGAACTAAATTCTGATTATTCCTTCCCGCTTTACAACCTGGGTCTGGCCTATCTGGCGAAAGGAAATAAAAGCAAAGCCCTGGAGTTTCTTAAAAGATATAAAACAGCCACCTATACCCGAATATCCGAAAAGGAAAAAGAGAAGCTCAATTCCTTGATCCAGCAATGCCAGCAAAAATAAAAGGGGTCGCGTCTCAACATTTGACAATTTGATGTGTTATAAAGAGTCCATTGCGACGCGGCAATCTTGTCCTTTGTAGGGGCTTGGTTTATCAAGCCCACGGTAGTTTGACTATTCTGATTTAATCAGATAAAAAATCATCTTTTAATAGAAAAAAATCCTAGAGTTTTTCCGCGTCTTAAAAGATATCTCGTCGTTCTAAATTTTAATAAATCCGCAGAAAGGTGGAGTCTTCAATATTTTTGTACGAAACGGATTGAGAAATCGTCTTTTAAAGGTGTTTTGCTGGCTGTCAATATTATTCTGTATAATCGCTCTCCCCATGAAGACCGAAGCCTTCCATCCTCGATAGGAATTGTTTCAAAGTCAACTTTAAATCTATTTCTGTCATAAACAATATAAACTGGTTTTGAGTTCTTTATCTCCTCAGGATTCTGAAGTCTAATTGTGCCTTCTTTTTCTAATACTGGCTTCCGCCAGCTCATTAAACTCATCTGTAAGTTTTGACAAACTTCTTCAAGTTCATATGTATCACGTATGATTACATTTTTACCTCTATTTAAAGTAATGGTTCGTTTCCAGGATTTAAGCTTGGCTTCATCGGGGTAAGCTTTGGATATGTCCAGGCTAAAAATGGCTCTTTTCTCACTTGCTTTATAGCTCACATCAGTTGCTCTGAATTCCCTGCCATTTTTTTGTTTAACTCCGTTAACTGTGGGCAAATTATGATAGGCGGATTGCATGGTCCAGATCTCATACCTTCTGGAGCTGAAGGTTTTGGCTGTGTAGGTTTCAACACCTACATCGATGATTGCAGGATAGCCGTCAGCATAGACAATATAATTTCCTACATCATTATGATTATGGCTTTCAGCATTATGGCCGCCCTTTGCGGCTACATAAAGACCTTCTTTTGATCCCTCCCTAAATCTTGCTCCCATTACCTGTAATTCCGGCATCCAGGAATCTCTTGCCATCGGCACTTTAGGTTCTGCGTTTAACAGTTCATCCAGATAGAATAATGCGGGTAACACTCTTCCCAGACAACCGAAGCTTCCCCTTATATAATCCTCTCCCATATTCTGCTGTTTCGCTAAAAAAGCGCCAAAACCAATCATATTTTTATCTTTAATGCTTTTGCCATAACGGAAAATAAGGCTTGGATTTGCGGATAATTTGGCGGCTGCATCGGCAAAATTAATAAAGTATCGGTCATGTATGTAAACACGATAAATATACCTGCCGATTTCCTGAATAAGCGGTTTATTAAAAATGTTTATTTTGCCGTTTGAAGCACTGTGGAGTAATTCAAGACAATCGTACAAGGACCCTCCTGCACGATTCCAATAAGAGGGCCCTTCGTCACACCCCCCATCCGAGGGATAGGGATTCATGAAATTGTCCAGGCATTTCATGATTTTATAGATGGATTGGATTTTTCGCTCCGGATCTTTTTCGAGGATGAGTACAGCTGTTAGCCAGTTGGAACAAATCCAGGGATTCCAGTTGTTCACTCTTCGATTATTAAAACCCATCCACCAGAAGTTTTCACGTTCGAGGTTGACAGAAATAATCCTATGCTGGACCTCGTAATGTATTCGATCTCTAATTAATGGTGAAATTTGATCCAGCTGCTCTTCCAGTAGATAATAAGTCCACGCCATAAGCATGCCGGTTTCTGCAGCAAACAAATCGACTGTTGGTTCTGTGATGTCAGGCAAACCAGGCCCTTTTTTCTGAGCGCCTATATGAGCCGGAACACCCCAATATGTCTCTTCGCATATAGCCCATATGCCGTTAAGAATATCGTCTAAAAATCGTCCTTTCCCTTCAATACACTCGGCAATCACAAGCTCTGCCAGCTTTGTGCGCCGCCCGAATGAGACTCTTTGATAATTGCTTCTATTTCCGTTTCTTACATACTCCAGGAATACAGAGGCTTTGGGTGTTTCCCAGTCACAATTAAGATATTTTTCTGCCTGCCGGATATATGCTACACGAACTTTTTGTGGAATTTTTTGCCACTTTTGCTGCTCACTTGACGTCGGGAACGGATGCCAATCTCCTGTAGGGACAATGATTTCTTTGAGTATTTCAGGAGTATATGTGCCGCTCAATAAATCTATCTGCTCTTGACCAAAAAGGGGAAATAAGCATATCGAATTGATTAGAAATATAAACACTAAAATTTTAATCGATTTCATTTTCCTATTCCTCCAAAGAATTAAGTTTTTGGCTCTTCTTTGATCGGTGATTAATACTTTTCCAGTTTGCTTTTTTGTGGTTTATATCACAGGAAAAAAGCAGGGTCAAATACAAATGGTCTTGCCAGTCCATTTCGTCCCAAAACTTATCTGAATAACGAATTTGAAAATGCTTGTGCCCATTTCTTTCTGTTTGACCACTTTTTTTTACTGTGATATATGAGGAGGAGAGAAAGAGTAGAAAAAAATTGCCCAAAAAGACTGGGAAAAGAGTTTTGTATCAAAAAACAAATTCTTATAATCCGAGCCTTATTAAAGTAAAAAACCTTTCCTCTAAAAAAGGAGATAAATAATGAAAATTAATCTGGTCAATCGTCGGGATTTTATTAAGAAAAGTTTCACGGCCACTGCTGTTTTTTGCAGTATGTCTTATAAAAAATTATTTTCTGGGGAAAAAGGCAAGGCCTTTAATGCCAAAGGCCTACCAACTCGAATTCTGGGAAAAACAGGAGTTCGTGTGCCACTCATCGTGATTGGTTGTGGCTCCCGGTTTTGTACTGTTAAAGAACCGGAAAAAAGCGTGGAAATACTTAATTATGCATTGGACCATGGCTTGTATTACTGGGACACAGCACACGATTATATATTCAATAATGTGGTCAGTGAAGAGCGTTTAGGACTGGTTTTGAAAGACAGGCGTGATGAGGTCTTCCTTGCAACAAAAGTCGGAGACAGGACTTACGATGGTGCCATGCGCCATCTTGAGGAGAGTTTGAAGCGCCTCAAGACCAACCATCTTGACCTCTACCAGATACACCTTGTCCGGTCCATTGAGGATGTTGAGAAAATCGGGGCAAAGAACGGAGTCCTCAAAGCCCTCCAGAAACTCAAGGATGAAAAAGTGACACAATTCATTGGTTATTCGGGCCACCTTTCTGCAGAAGCCATGAAGGCAATGGCAGATCGCTATGACTTCGACACTATGCTTATAGCACTCAATCATTATGCGGAGCGAAAAGGAGATTTTGAAAAACATGCCATTCCTGCAGCGGCGAAGAAGAGAATGGGTATACTGGCGATGAAGGTTGTCCGGCCAAGAGAGACAGTTAAAAGTGTTACCCCAGAGGAGCTTATTCGTTATGCCATGAGCCTGGAGCATGTAAGTGCCGCAGCCATTGGTACGGACAGTCTTGATGTCCTGAAGAAAAACATCGAATTAGTGAAAAAATTTAAAAAGATGAATCCAGAAGAAATGGGGAAAATCAAGGGGACTTTGATACCTTTTTTCGAAAGCAAGTCATTTGAGTGGATGCATCCAGACTACACGGATGGACTTCCAGTTTAATGGGCTGGGGATAAGTGGCGATTAAAAACTGTCCAAAATTTTCGGTGTTTTAATTCTTTCTATAGTGATTATTTTACTTCTTGTAGGCTATATTTAAGGTAATCAGGTAAAAAAACTGTTTAGCTGAACAATTAATCAAAGGAGGTGGTTTAAGTTGAAGCCATCAATTATTAAGTTAGTTCTTTTCGTGGGCTTTCTTATTTGTTTGTTGAATTGTGGAGAAAAAAGCATAAATGAACTGCCTCTTCTTGTAAGTTATGATTTCGAAGACGGTAAAACCATTGGCTGGCAGCCCAACATTCCAGGAAACTGGCAGGTTGTTAACGTAGAGGATTTGATGGTCTACGAACTTGTCTCTCCTGGCGAACAGGGTAAAATCCGGGCTCCGACTTCTTGGTCTGTTTTGGTTGCCTATGATGTGACATCATTTGAATTCTCAGGCCGGCTTAAAAACAAAGCGGACACGGAAAACAAGAACCGGGATACATGTGTATTTTTTCACTTCCAAGATCCGACTCATTTTTACTATGTCCACTTTTCAGCAAAAAGTGATGGGGCTCACAATATCATTGGTTTAGTTAACGGGGCAGACCGCGTCAAGGTCAATGTTGAACCAGCAGGGGAGTCGGTTTTTCGCTTGACAGACACAGAGTGGCATGAGTTTAAGGTCACCTGTGAAACGAGTACCGGAGAAATTAAGGCCTTTCTTGACGACATGGAAACGCCGATTCTAACAACCAAAAACTTAACACTGACTCATGGGCTTGTCGGAATCGGTTCATTCGACGATACAGGGTATTTCGACGATATCAAGTTATGGGGGAAAAGAAGTTTAAAATAGAGAATTACAGCGTGTTTTATATAAAGGCAGTGACTGCTGTTGTTTCGGCGGGGATCGAAGCGTAATTCTTTTTATCTTCTGCCACATTTTGTCGGTTTGAGCTTGATCAAAATCTCTTAAGATATAAATAATGGCAATAAATTTGAAGGGAAGCAAATTTAATCAAAGCGACGATCTCCGCCGAGGCCTGCCTATGGTTGAGACGCGAGACTCTAAGGCGCTGGAACACGAGCTGCAGCTTTTACAGGAGATTAACGTCCGGCCGCATTTTTGGAATCGCTGGAGGGGTTACTGGGGTCTTTCCGGACCGGGTTGGGTTCAGAGTGCACTGACTCTTGGTGCAGGCTCAGCTGGTTCAGCCATATTTGCCGGTTCTGTTTTTGGCTACAAATTGCTCTGGGTACAGCCTGTAGCTATGTTTTTGGGAGTTATGATGTTTTCAGCCATAGGACACCAACTCCTAAACACCCGTGCGCGGCCTTATGATGTATTCTGGAAAAAACTTCATCCCAGCCTGGCCCTCCTCTGGGGATTAAATGTCTTTATTGCCTCTGTAGTCTGGCAGTTTCCACAATACTCGCTCGGTACTGCGGTCTTTAAAGATATTTTTGACGTTATTGGTGTTAATATGCCCAGGGGACCAATCGCCCTGATCCTCCTCATATTTTCTACCAGTATATGCTGGAGCTACGGGCGCGGCAGCCGGAAAGCTATTCGAGCTTTTGAGAGGACTCTCAAATACATGTTGATTCTCATGGTTTTCTCATTTCTTCTTGTGGTTATTAAAACAGGAGTGAACTGGATTGAATTGTTAAAAGGCTATTTCACTTTTCACATTCCGCACACTCGAGAGGGCATAACGATTGTTTTAGGTCAGCTTGGTGCAGCTGTTGGTGTCAATATGACCTTTTTATACCCTTATACCATGTTAGCGCGCGGCTGGGGGAAAGAGCATCGTGGACTCAAGAACTTTGACCTTGGTGCGTCGATGTTTATTCCTTTTGTTCTGGCTACAAGTTTTGTCACTATTGCCTGTGCAAACACTTTGTTTGTCCAAGGTATCAAAGTGAAAGATGCTGTAGATGTGGGCCATGCTCTCCAACCTCTTGTCGGGCTCACATTCGGACGGCTGATTTTTTCCTTCGGGATTCTTAGTATGTGCCTCACTACTCTTGTCATCGAAATGCTCATTTGTGGATTTGTGCTCAGTGAGATGTTTCATTTTAAGTACCATGGCTGGGCTTACCGGGCAAGCACCATGCTCGCAAACATCGGTATTCTTGGCGCGTTCTATAAAATGCCCTTTTGGCTGCCGGTTATTACTTCCTCATTTAATCTTCTCATGATGCCTGTTACGTACATTTGTTTCTTTATTCTGCAGAATAAAAGAAGCTATCTTGGTGATGAAGTTAATAGAGGTTTAAAGGGGACAATGTGGAATACTATGCTTATTCTGGCAATTCTGGCTGTTGGAGCAGGCGCGGTGGTAAAGATTCTTTCAGAGCTTGGATACTGGTAACAGTTAACGAGTTAACGGGATCAGACTTCAAAGACTTCAAATATGCTTTTGGGTATGGCTTTGCTCCCTTCAGATTTTTCACGCCATTTCCTCATCAATGATCGCTTAAGCCATTTCCAAAAGCATTACCTATCACGGAAATAAGGATGCTTGCCCAAATAATAAAAATTTCACATACGCTGACCAGAATAATTTTGAAACTCCTGAGCTGTCGCCACCACCAACAATCACTATGCACCGGAACAGCACCTATGCCTCTTATGTAACTCTGCCTGTGATTTCTTCTGAAGCAACAGCCGCTCCGGAGCAGGGAAACCTGCTAATTATTATAGTCATAGTGATTGGAGTAATCGTGGCTGTTGTTTCCTTTTCCTGGTATGTGAAGTCGAGAATAAAGAAATAAGTGAGCTGCTTCTTCCAGCTGTATCTCGAAGTACTATAAGATAGCTTTGACAGCTTCTAATCTATTAGCCTCGTTAGAATATTCAATTTTAGAAGCCCGCACTTTACTTTTAGAAAATTATATGTTTTAGTCTAACAATCTGAATTTAAAGGGATAAAAATGGAAGAGATAAAAAAAACACTTAAAGATTCAGCCCTAATGCGATGGGGCGCTTTATTGCTTGTTAGTCTTGTAATGTTTGCTACTTATTATTTTTATGATGTTTTCTCAGCCATCAAATCAACCCTGCAAAGTGAGACGGGATTAAGTAATGCTGAGTACGGTTTAATGGTGGGTGCCTATTCTTTTGCTAACTCTTTTTTGCTTATGGCTATTCTGGGAGGCATAATCCTTGATAAATGGGGAATAAGAAAAACCGGATTTATCTTTCTTTCTTTTGTGGTCTTGGGTGCAATGACAACAGCATATGGTGCAAGTGATTTATTTAAACCGGGAGCATTTGGATATTCATTTATGAGTTCCATTTTTTCCCGTTATTCTCCTGAATTAAAAATGATGTTGTTAGGCAGGTTTTTATTCGGCCTGGGGTGTGAAACTTGTTATGTCACTATCAATAAGATAATGGTCAAGTGGTTTAAAGGCAAAGAATTGGCTTTTGCTTTTGGAATTAACCTGGCTATTGCGCGGTTTGGTACGGCCACTGCTTTTATATTTTCTCCAGTTCTTATAAATGCTCAAACGGGCTGGGCAACTGCCGGCTGGTTTGGAGCGGTGCTGGTATTAGTTTCTCTTTTGGGATTTATAACTTATGCAATGTTTGATGTAAAATTTGACAGGCATGTTAAGGAAAAACTCCCAAAAGATAAAAGTGATGAGTTTAAATTTTCTGATGTGATAGCATTATTTAAGAATCCTTCCTTTATATTTGTTACATTGCTTTGTGTCACTTTTTATTCTGCTGTATTTCCGTTTTTAGCCTTTGCTCCTGATTTTTTACATAATAAGTTTGGCTTTTCTTTAAAACAGAGCGGCTGGATTACGACAATTCTTCCGTATGGCACTATTGTCTTTACGCCGATTTTCGGGTGGTTCTGTGATAGGAAAGGGAAAAGTGCTTCATTGATGATTTTTGGTTCACTCCTTCTCATTTTTGTACATTTGACATTGTCTCTTACTTCTTTAACGCCTTATATCCCCATGTTTGTGTTAGGTGTAGCATTTTCACTTGTTCCTGCTGCAATGTGGCCGTCTGTTGCAAAGATTGTTGAAGAGAAAAGGCTGGGGACAGCATATGGTGCAATGTTCTTTATTCAGAATTTTGGACTGTTTGGAATTCCGTTTTTAATGGGATTTGTATTGGATATTACAAATCCAGGAGTAACCGCTGAAATGGCTTCAGCGGGAACAGCAACATATAATTACACAATGCCCATATTAATGTTGGTAGGCTTAGGAATACTTGGAATCATTTTTGCATTTTTGTTAAAAGCCTTTGATAAAAAATCCGGTTATGGGCTTGAACTGCCCAATAAAGAATAAAGCAGAGAAAATGGGGACTGTCCCCATTTTGTGTGATTATTGTTTGCTCAGGTTAAACCAGTCCACGCCTACTTTTTTTAAAGCATAGCCTGTTTCTCTCAAGTAGTTTCCATACGAGGCCATCCAGTGGAAACCTTTGGTTTCAGCAATAAGTTTGTCGCAGTCGCCATTAATCTGAACATCGATCTGGGATCGGCAGATATCCATAAACGGATTATCGATAATCTCTGCTTCAAATCCAAGCCAGATCTTGTTGTTAAAATCAGGATCGATCACCGTGATTTTTTGACCCAGTTTCATCTCTACTTTGGGAGCAGCACCGTAATCTGACTCAAAGTGTGTCAGGATTTTTGCCGGCTCGTAATTCTTACCGTCCATTTTTCTGGGTGCTGTGCAGTGCGCCATTGTGACTACACCGTCGTGCGGGTAAGTAGGGTCGTTAAGGAACACGGGCTTTCCGGAAATGTGGTGCAGCAGTATCCCGGAAGGTATTACTACAAAATCTGATTCGCAATACGCCGTATATCCTGAGTCATTCAAGAGGCTTAATGGCAGGCATGCTGTGGTTTCTGCAAGTGGCATAATAGTACCCATGCAGTGGTTGATAGTAATAGCGTCAGTATTAGCCTGGTCCATCAGCTTTTTAAATATCTCATTAAGTATAAAAGCATTAATTACAAATTGTTTATTTGTTTTCAGCGATATTCCGCGTTGTTTGATGTACAAATCAGCCTCCTGGCCGCAGCGTTTCACTAAAGCCTTATTTTTACGTGCTTTTTTAATCATTTCCCCGAGTACGGGGTAACTTACCGTATGGATGTCCATTTTCCAGAAATTACGGGTTATATCAGGTGCTTTTTGCCCGCCTACACCCCAGCCTCCGGGCCCTCCAACAGCAACGATCTTTTTACCGAGTGTATTTTTTAAACCAAAAAGTGCACGCAGCCGCCACTGGACCTCATTAAGTTTGTCCACCACTACATCCTGGTAATCCACGCCCGGCTGGCCGAACTCATCCACGGTTTTACGTAGATAACGGTTGTGTGTTATTTCATACCACAGGTAAACTGGACCGGATTTATGACGCAGGAATAAAATGGTCCACTTTTTGGGATTAGTAAGGGCTTCGAGGACATTCACCCATGAACCGGCTGCGTAAAGCAGTAAAACATCATGACTCCCTTGGGCAACTTTTGTTGCCTGTTCTATGCGGTTCACTGCAACCAGCGGGAGTATTTTTAGCGGGAATTCAGACTCTGCCTGGATTTTCTTCAGCTCACGGGCGATTCGTTGTTGTTCATCAGCGATATCTTGCTGTGTATGGAATCCGCCCCATGCCCTCCAGCTGGTCTTTTCCTTTCTTTTGGGAATAGCGTACGTCAGGACAGGCTGGACTCTTAAAGGAAGAGGAGGAGCCGGTTTAAGGTTCATTTTTTCGGAAAAATCAAGTGAAGCCCTTCCAAGTGACGATAGTGCCAATCCTCCGGCAGCAATGCTGACA
Source organism: Candidatus Aminicenantota bacterium (assembly GCA_016783445.1). Classification (GTDB taxonomy): domain Bacteria; phylum Acidobacteriota; class Aminicenantia; order Aminicenantales; family Aminicenantaceae; genus JADHWO01. Next base: position 42,853 of record JADHWO010000010.1, on the reverse strand, counting down.
CCACCCATAAATTCGCGGCGTGTCATTTCTTCAGATGCCTTTGACATGCAGCAATTGTGTTGATGGTCATGAGAATGTATGGGATTTTTTTTCATTTTTAATTACCTCCAGTTGTGTATCCTTTTATTCTGAGGCTGTTTACCTATAATTTTATCTTTATAATTATTAATATCAACAAATAATTAGCCTGAATTATTCATAAAAACTGCCGATGCCATCATTCATTTTCAATAATATCAATTCGTTAGTATGATTTTTCACCAGTTCCAGAACATCACTCTGTTTTTTAAATTCAATTTTATCAATCATCGGCATTTTTTACTCTTCGAGCGAGCCGATCTCACCGCATCTGCTTCGTTGCAAAGGATTTGCGGTGGAGAACCACAGCTTCATCCTTTACGCCTTGCATCTACGGCAACCTCGACTCGTGAATAATCCAGGTTAGATTTCATATAAAGAATCGGATTGTTCTTCTTCAGAAACATGAGTAATATCTTTGACTCCGGTTTTTCCTTTTGATATAAATCATAAAGAGAAGATCAAATAAAAGAAATAATACAGAAACCGGGGAGAATTTTTGCTAACAAATAAATCAATTTCTTATGTATTTTTCCTGTCACATAAAATAAGAAGAAGGCTTATGAAAAAATCAGTTTTCATATTATTGACTTTATAATGATGATGAGTACAATCCGCTTATTATAAAATATAAAATAATGGATTTTAAATAAACTGGAGGAGGGGAGATGTCTGAGAAGTCAATTTATGAGTTATTTAAAAATGTCTGTGTTAAAAACCAGGATAAGGTCGCTTACAGGTATAAAGACGGCACAAATTGGAAACCAGTAACCTGGGGAGAAAATCAGGAAACCTGTAAAAAAATCTCTAAAAGCCTTATAGCACTGGGAATCGAAAAAGATGACAAAGTTAATATTCTAAGCTGGACCCGGCTGGAATGGATTCAGGTCGATATGGCAACAGTTAGCATCGGTGCTGTAACTGTCGGGATTTATCATTCCAATTTACCGGATGACTGCGCCTTCATTATCAATCACAGTGATGCAGCTATTCTTTTTGTTGAGAACCAGGATCAACTGGATAAGATTATCAAAGTACGAAATAACCTGCCTGATCTGAAGAATATAGTAATTATCGAAGGAGAGCCGTCCGGTGCAGAGGCAGTGATGACCTGGCAGGAATTTATGTCAAAGGGCGAGAATGTTACTGACGAAAAATTTCTTGCACGGGCGGCTGAGATACGACCCGGGGACGTGGCTTCACTCATTTATACATCCGGGACAACCGGCGTCCCAAAGGGCGCGATGATCACGCACGAGAACCTGGTTTTTACTTCCTGGTCAGCACTCCAGTCTATTCTGGTTGAGCCTTATTTTGAAACTTTGCTTTTCTTACCGCTTCCGCATGTTTTTGCGCGGATTATTGTTTATGTCTGCATGCGAGCAGCGCTCACGGTAAATATTGGTGAGAGTTTGGAAAAAGTGGCGGATAATTTAAAAGAAGTAAAGCCGCATTTTTTTGCAACTTCGCCTCGAGCTTATGAAAAAACCTATATTAAAATCACCTCCACTATACAGGATACAGGCGGGATCAAGTATAAGCTTTTTAAATGGGCACTCAGGGCAGGCTATGCTGTGAGTAAATTGCAGCAGCAGAAAAAGCCTGTAAAAGGATTGCTTGCTTTTAAACATAAGCTCGCCAACAAACTTGTTTTCTCTAAAATTCAAGCGGTTTTAGGCGGCAATCTTGTCTATGCAGTTTCCGGCGCCGCACCTTTAAACAAGGCACTTGCAGAATTTTTCCATGCCTGTGGCATTCTTATCCTGGAAGGTCTAGGCATGACAGAGAACACCTCGGTTACAAACGTTAACCGTTACGATAATTATAAGCTCGGCACTGTTGGTCAACCCTGTCCGGAAGTCGAACAGAAAATTATGCCGGATGGGGAAGTGCTGTTCAGAGGTAAAAACAACATGCTTGGTTACTACAAAAGCCCTGAAGAAACAGCGGAGACAATTGATAAAGATGGCTGGCTTTACACAGGGGATATCGGTGAGATCGATGAAGACGGCTTTCTGCGTATTACCGACCGCAAGAAGGAAATAATCGTAACGTCTGGCGGAAAAAATATAGCACCACAGCGGGTTGAAAACATCATGCAAACATCACGTTACATCGGCCAGGCAGTGGTTTATGGCGACAAGAAAAAATATCTTACAGGCGTGGTCACGCTTAATCAAGATCAGGTGAGCGACTGGGCAGCGAAACAAGACATCCAGTTCAGCAGCTTGGAGGAGCTCTGCAAGCATCCTAAAGTTATAGAGTTGATCGATAACGAAGTTCAGGAGAAAAACAAATCTCTGTCCTCTTTTGAGACCTTAAAAAAGGTTTTAATCGCGCCTAACGAATTCAGCGTAGAAAGCGGTGAACAGACATCATCTTTAAAAATCAAACGTAAAATTGTAATGGAAAAGTACAGAGCGCAGCTTGATACGCTGTATGAGGATTAAATTTAAGCTGGTAATCAGGCAGCCCTGAGATGAAGAAGGATACATTAGGGCATGCTTTCTGATAAGTATATTGGGAATATATTCTGTACTTTCGATTTTTAATAACAATTCATTAAATAAGGAGGATTTTACAATGATTCGTAAAAGCATTTTCCTTGTATGCTTTTGTCTCATGAGCCTTTTAGTCGTCAATCAATGGGCGGATGATGATTGTTCCAGCTTTTTGGTTACAAAAGGTGCCTCAAAAGATGGCTCTGTTTTGATCACTTACACCTGCGACGGGGAATTCTTGCCCCATCTCGAATATATTCCTGCTCAGGACCATAAACCCGGGGAATTCATCGAGATCTTGGGCCGTGATGGCAAGCTGAAAGGAAAAATCGCACAGGTCCCTCACACTTATGCTGTTGTGGGATTGATGAATGAATACCAGCTGGCTATTGGCGAGACCACATTTGGAGGCCGAAGGGAACTGCGCAATCCGGAAGGATTTTTACATTATTTCACTTTGATGAAGCTTGCTTTGCAGAGGGCAAAAACCGCCAGGGAAGCCATAAAGGTTATGGCAAGCCTTGTCGAGGAATATGGTTATGCAAGCTCGGGAGAATCCTTTTCTATCGCAGATACTAAGGAGGCGTGGATTATGGAGATGATCGGGCCGGGTCCGGGCGGCAAGGGTGCCAACTGGGTAGCCCTGAGGATTCCCGACGGGTATATCTCTGCGCATGCCAATATGTCACGAATCGGGGAATTCCCCTTAAATGACCCTGAAAATTGCTTGTATTCCAAAGATGTTATCTCATTTGCCGAAAAAAAGGGATACTATGATAAAAAATCAAGAAAATCCTTCAGTTTTCGTTATGCCTATCATCCTCCAGAACCTGACTCCCTCAGGACCTGTGCTGCCAGAGTTTGGAGTATGTTCCGCCGAAGCGCTCCATCCATGAATCTTTCCCCTGATTTTCAACGGGGTGTGGAGGGAACAAAACCTTATCCGCTGTGGATAAAACCTGATAAAAAGATTTCTCTCCATGATGTCATGAATATTATGCGTGACCATTATGAGGGAACACCGTTTGATATGACTAAGGGTGTTGATGCCGGCCCCTTCGGGTGTCCTGTCCGCTGCCGCGGCCTTACTTGGGAAGTGGATGGCGTAAAATATAGCTGGGAACGCCCCATCTCGACCCAGCAGACCGCATTTTCTTTTATCTCCCAGTCCCGCGACTGGCTTCCAAATGTTGTCGGCGGTGTGTACTGGTACGGGTGGGATGATACTTACACAACCTGTTATGTGCCCCTGTATTGCTGTATCAAGGATATCCCAGAGACTTTTACTCGAGGAGATATCCAGGAATTCTCATGGGATTCTGCATGGTGGGTGTTTAATTTTGTGGCTAACTACGCAAACCTGAAATATTCTTATATGGTCAAAGATATTCAAAAAGTCCAGGCAGCCCTGGAAGGGCAGTTTATATCTCTCCAGCCTGTTATCGAGAAAACAGCCATCGATTTATACAAAAAGGATCCGGAATTACTGGTTCGATATTTGACGAACTATTCAGTCACTAATGGAGAAATGGTGGTGAAACGCTGGATCGAGCTGGGTGAGTTTCTTTTGACGAAGTACAATGATGGATATGTAAAAAACGAAAGAGGTCGTGCCAGAGGAGTAGGATATCCGTCAGAATGGCTTAGAGAAGTCTTGAAATCCAAGCCAGAACAGTTCAAATTGCCAGCATGGCGTGAAAAGTAAAAATTAGAGTCGGCAGTTTTTATGAATAATTCAGGCTAACTAACTGCTTGAAGTTTATTCTGTTATTACACATTTAACTTGACAATAATATTTAGATAGGCAAAATGAATAATAGCGTTTTGTTGAAAATACGAGGTGCTAAAGGAAGCTTGTTTAACAGGGTGATATTTTTTCTTTTTGATACTAGTTAGTCTTTTTACAATGTTTGGACTAATAATAGCCTTGTTACTTTTAACTGATAAAAAGGGATAATGTGAAAAAATCAATTGTTTTTATTGTTTTTATTTTATTAATTCTTCTATTTTCAACTCACCTTTTAGCTGCAAGAAGAGCGCTTTTAGTTGGAATTGATCACTATATATATAATGATAAATATGGGGGAAAACTCGATCTTAAAGGCTGTGTGAATGATGTACTTGATTTTAAAAAGATATTGATAGAGAAATATGATTTTAAAGAAAATGAAATCCGTGTTCTTTTAAATCAAGATGCTACTAAAGAGTCAATATTGGAAGGATTTCGATGGTTATCTCGAGAGACAAAATCTCAAGACTGGGTGATTTTTAGTTATTCAGGTCATGGCAAACAGGTTAAAGACTTAAATGGGGATGAAGAAGATGGCCTTGACGAATGTATCTGTCCTTCTAATACAGAACCAAGATATCTTTTAAACCTGATATCAGATGATGAAATTAATGAGTTTATCGTTAAGCTGAAAGACCGCCGTGCTTTTTTTCTTTTTGACTCCTGTCATTCCGGCACAATAACACGGGGAGCTTCACCCAAGGCAAGTGGCGTAAACCAAGAAGGGTATTTTGCCCGTGTCCTTCCTCCTCCTGCATTGTTAGAGGGAGAATCACAATCTCGTGGTGGGAGACAAACCAATGGATATTACAGCGAGTCAACAAATAATATTAGGTCCGGGGTTGATTTTGCTCAAGGTGCAGGCGAGATCTCAATATTTTCTGCAGCAGCTCCCCATCAAATTGCTATTCCTATAAATATTTCTTCTGGTCATCCAAATGGAGCTATGACATATTCAGTTTTAAAAGGCCTTGGAGGGGTAGCTGATTCTAATAATGATGATGTAATTACATACCGGGAACTTCTTCAATATTCAAAAGATTGTTTGAGAGGTTTAAAGGTGAAACAGGAACCTCAGATCGATGCGGAACCTGGAAAAATCGACAAACCGATATTCTTCCTTACTCCCCAGGCTGAATTATCAAACCTTATTAATTCATCCAGCACCTTTAGTTTAAATCTCAGATTATATGGAAGAACCTCGAATAAAATTAAACTGAAAGATTTTGTTGAATTTTATATTGACAGTGAAAGAAGTGGTTATCTTTATATTTTTGCAATATCTGTAGATGGAGAAGTAACCTGCCTTCTTCCCAATCTTTATCAGAAGGACAATTTTATCGAAGCTGGCGAAGGAGTGGTCATACCTCCATCAGATGGGAAATTTGCCATTGAAGCTGTTGAACCTCTTGGAAAAATGAGAACAGTAGCAATTGTCGCAGAGAAACCGCTTGACCTGGCAAGGTTTTGTGGCGGCAGAGAAGAAGAATTATTACATACACTTGGAAGTGACGAACTTAAAGAACTTGTTCGTTCCACTCGAGGGATAACAAAGGTTTTTTCGCCTTCTGAGTGGGCAGCTGCAGTCATTGATATATATATTGTGAAATAGTATTTAAAATAAAATATTTATCAGAAATTTTATACATATAACTAAGGAGGTAAAAATGAAAAAAAGAATTCTTTTTTTGTTTTTGCTTTTTCTGTTTTTTTCTTTCCTTTTTTCCCAACAGAGGAGTTTTAAAGTTGTCGCAAAGTCTAATACCGGGGAAACAGTAAATCTTTATACGGACTGTTATGCGCTGGTGATAGGAGTGTCAGATTACCAATCTGGCTGGCCGGATCTTCCTAATGCTGTCCGTGATGCTGACGAGATAGGAGATGCATTATCAAGTCTGGGTTTTATAGTGACAAGAGTAAAAGACCCTAACAAACAAGAGCTTATGGGGGCGCTTGATGATTTTATTTTTAATGCCGGCCAGGGGAAAGATAATTGTCTGGTGATATTTTTTGCCGGGCACGGCCATACTGAAAGATTGGCTTACGGAGACGACATGGGATACATTGTTCCAAAGGATGCACCAAATCCTGATCAAGACATGTCAGGTTTTAAGCAAAGAGCTATCGATATGCAAACTGTTGAGGCGTACGCGAGGAGAATAGAAGCTAAACATGCATTATTTCTATTTGACAGCTGCTTCTCAGGGGCAATTTTTAACATATCGAGGGCAAAACCGCCAGTATACATTAGTTATAAAACGGCAAGACAGGTAAGGCAGTTTATCACAGCTGGAGGAGCAGATGAGACGGTTCCAGATAACAGCATATTTAAAAAGCAGATCATAGAAGCTCTTCAAGGCGAAGCTGACCGTAATGATGACGGTTATTTAACGGGAACAGAACTTGGAGAATTTCTGGAGGAAAAGGTAGTTGTATATTCACGCGAGGCCCAGCATCCTCAATATGGTAAGATTCGCGATCCAAATCTTGATAAAGGAGATTTTGTTTTTAAGCTGAAGACAAAGCCAGCTGTCGTAAAACCTGTTATAACAAAGCCAGTTAAGCCAAAACCGGCTGCAGGTTATGGATATTTGTTGATCAGTTCTTATCCTCCTGCTAAAGTAGAGATAGATGGAAAGCTTTATGGGGTGGTTCCGCCGATACTTGAAGTTAATTTGCCTACAGGAGAGCACTCAATAAGATTTTTTAATAAGGATCTAAATATAGAAGAAACAATAGTAGTTGATCTTTCAAAGGGCGAAAGAAAAAGGGTTCATAAGAGGTTTGATGATAATAAATGATCTAAGTAAAAGAAGACAAAAAAATGAGTAGGGATATTTACAGGTCGAAGTTATTTATCTTTAGTGTTATTTTTCTTTTTATCCTTCTTATGTCATCAGATGTTTTGCCCGGATGGAATGTTTCAGCGCAAAGTGATGTTGATAAGCTAATTCAAGAAGGAAAAGAGTTATACAAAAGTGGAGAGTATAAAGAGGCAATACTTAAGTTCTTAATAGCAAAAGACTTAGCTCAATCAAGTAAAGAGATTTCCGAAGTTCATTTTAATCTTTCCCTGGCTTATTATTCCAATAGCCAGAATGTTGAAGCAGAAGAGAGTCTCCGGAAATCACTTAAGGTTGAACCTGAGAGAATAATTGATACTCAATATTATCCCCCGGGTTTTGTGGAGATGTTTAACAAGGTAGAGGCAGAATTTTTAAAACTTAAAGAGGTAGAGAGAAAACCTGAGAAACCTGTAGTAAAAACAAGGCGTCCTGTTGAGAGGAAAGTAAAAAAGGCTGGTGGAGGAGGCTTTATTATTGTATTAGTGGCGCTGGCAGCAGGAGGAGTTGCAGCTGCATTATTATTGGGCAAGAAACCACTCGGAGAAAATGGAACAATAATAACAACGACCGGCAGTATTCAGGTGAGTTCCTCACCAACAGGAGCGCAGGTATATCTTGATGGCAGTAACACAGGATATACGACAGACTGCACTTTGACTAATGTATCTTCAGGTTCTCATATTGTAAGTGTGGTTAGAGAAGGATATGAAGATGAGCAGAGGAGTGTCTCAGTAACAGCCGGACAAACAGCAACAGTTAGTGTAACACTCACAAAACCTTCCATAGCAGTGCTGGAGTTGACATCGAGTACTGTTTGGACAACAGGAGTTGAGATAGAGATAAAGTGGCAGACCAGCGGGTCAGCAGGTGTTAGTACAGGTGCCGGATTAGATCCTTTAATACATCACGGAAGAAATGTATTAGATCCATTTCAAAGAAGGGCTTTCCAAAATAAGAATTCTCAGGATAATGAAGCCAGGGATAGAGGAGAATTAGAGAATTCAGGATCAACTGAAAAGTTTGTAATACTCTCAGGCAAGCAATCCAATCTTCAAGGTGTTTCAAAAAAGCTTTCTTCCTCTGCAAGAACAGGTGATATTTTTAATAGAAGAGCAAAAGATATAAGGGATATAAGAAGCATGAGCAGAGTTGGAATAATAAATGCCCCTGTTGTTCCTCAGATATCTAGTGGTAAATTCAAACCGTCTGGGGATATAAGAGTCTTAGCTCTGTCGAATGTGAAGATCGATTTGTACAAAGGGGGTTACTTTAATCAAACGATAGTGTCGAGTACAGCAAATGACGGCTCATATATGTGGACAGTGGATTCATCTCTTAGCGATGGGGCTGACTACCAGATAAGGATCTCCAATCCCAACGACTCCACTTCTTATGGTGTGAGCGAAGAATTTGAGATTAATAAGTTTCAAGATATTGAATGGGTGCAGATTGCTTCTGGCAATTTCCAGATGGGGGATAATTTCAATGAAGGGGGGGCGGATGAGCTGCCCGTGCATACAGTGTATCTTGACACATATTATATATCTAAATACGAGGTAACTTTTGAACAGTATGATGCATTTTGTGATGATACAAGCCGGACCAAGCCCTACGATAACGGCTGGGGCAGGGGGGACAGGCCGGTTATAAATGTAGATTATGCTGACGTTACGGCATTCTGTAACTGGATGTCTGCAGAAACCGGAGAAACTATCTATCCTCCTACAGAGGCACAGTGGGAGAAGGCGGCTCGTGGCACAGACCAGAGAAGGTATCCATGGGGAGATGGTGCACCTAACAGTGGTTTGACAAATTACAACAACTATGTAGGAGAAACCATGCCTGTTGGTTCATATCCTTCGGGTGTTTCACCTTATGGGATACATGATATGGCTGGCAATGTTTTTGAGTGGTGCTCTGACTGGTATGATGCTAATTATTACAGCATCTCTCCCACGGATAATCCTCCGGGTGCATCAAGCGGTACCTATCGGGTGTTCCGCGGCGGTAGTTGGAATAACGACGCAACTGTCATCCGTTCTGCAAATCGCCCCTACAACACGCCCGCAACTTACGGCAACCTCGTCGGCTTCCGCGTCTGTAAGGATGTATCTGCAGCGAAGTCTATAACCGTGACAGAGCCTACAAGCATCACTGTCTGGGCTCAAGGGGACAGTGTTGATATAGATTGGACATCTACCGGTCCTATCACTTATGTGGATATTGATCTCTATAAGGGAGGAACCTTTAATCAAACGATCGTGTCGAGCACATCGAATGATGGTTCTTATACATGGTCTCAGGTGAATACATCACTAGCGGATGGCTCAGATTATAGTATTAGGGTTACAGACTCCAGCAACTCCAGTATTTACGATCAGAGTGATGAGTTTACGATTAGTGGTGACAGGTCTATAACCGTGACATCTCCAGTTGGTGGTGAAATTTGGAGCACAGGTCAGGATGTAAATATCACCTGGACGTCTACAGGTTTTATCAGCTATTACGTAGATATTGATGTATACAAGGGAGGTATCCTGGCCGGGTATGATACCACAGAGAATGACGGGATTTATCCATGGCCTGTGGATTATTTTTTTGAGGAAGGGACAGATTATGTAGTAAGGATTTCAGATGAATCTGATTCGAGTATTTATGGCGAAAGTGGCATTTTTACTATCAATCAGGGTTATGAATATCTTTCTCAATGGGGTCTCTATGGAACTTTAGATGGCTATTTTAATGAGCCAGCTGGAATAGCAATTGATAGTTCCGGGAATGTTTATGTAGCTGACAGGTATAATCACCGCGTCCAGAAATTCGCATCCAATGGGTCATATGTTACAAAATGGGGTAGCTATGGGACTGGAAATAGCAATTTTGACGAACCTTGGGGGATAGCTGTGAACAATTCTTCCGAGTATGTTTATGTGGCTGATTACTATAATCACCGCGTCCAGAAATTTACATCTGATGGAACGTATGTATCTCAATGGGGTAACAATGGAACTGCAAATGGGCAGTTTAACAATCCAGCTGGAATAGCAGTGGACAGTTCCGGGTATGTGTATGTAGCTGATAGTGGTAATAACCGCATCCAGAAATTCACATCTGATGGGGGATATGTGAGAAATTGGGGTAGTTATGGAGCTGGAGATGGGCAGTTTGACTTTCCAACTGGAATAGGGGTAGGCAGTTCTGGTAATGTATATGTGGTTGATCAACAAAATCACCGTATCCAGAAATTTAGCTCAATCGGAAGTTATTTGGACCAGTGGGGTAGCAGTGGATCCGGAGATGGCGAGTTTTCATATCCAACTGGAATAGCGGTTGACAATTCTGGTAATGTATATGTGTCTGATAGTTTGAATGACCGCATCCAGAAATTCAGATCTGATGGGACGTTTGTGACAAAATGGGGTAGCTATGGAAGTGGGAATGGTCAGTTTGATTGGCCTGATGGGGTAGCTGTAGACAGTTCCGGGTATGTGTATGTGTCTGATATATATAATTACCGCATCCAGAAATTCCAGCCTATTGCTACTACTTCTAGTTTAACTAAATTAGATCTTAATAATCGCCGGATTACAGAAAGTAACCTTAGTACTATTAAAAGCTTGAAAACAAGACCTAATAAAAGCAGGCCTCCTCTTACAAGAAGACAAAGAACAACAAGAAAGAAGAAGTGAAAAGAAGTAATAATATTATTGCTTCTATAAAGTTATTGCTTCTTTAATTGCCGTAATATTTTTACACACAATGTAAACCTTCCTTTTTTTAAAAAAATTATTATTGTGATTGGTAATTAAAATGAAGGAAGTTTTGTGTGAATATGTTCTATTTCTTAAATACGTGATGAAATATTTTTATTTTATTAGCTTCTATATTATTTATTATGCGCTACATCACGAGTTATGGAGTTGAAATATTTAATTAAAAATTATATATATATAACTGGGAGGAGGAAGTAATAAAAAAGTTTTCCATTTTTTGCAGCGATATTAATATTTTTTTCTGTTCTTTTCTCCCAGGAGAGGGATTTAAATTTATAATAAAGATAAGTGATTTGAGTAAAAGAAGATAAAAAAATGAATAAGGATATTTACCGGTCGAAGTTATTTATCTTTAGTGTTATTTTTCTTTTTATCCTTCTTATGTCATCAGATGTTTTGCCTGAGCGGAATGTTTCAGCGCAAAGTGATGTTGATAAGCTAATTCAAGAAGGAAAAGAGTTATACAAAAATGGAGAGTATAAAGAGGCAATACTTAAGTTCTTAATAGCAAAAGACTTAGCTCAATCAAGTAAAGAGATTTCCGAAGTTCATTTTAATCTTTCCCTGGCTTATTATTCCAATAACCAGAATGTTGAAGCAGAAGAGAGTCTCCGGAAATCACTTGAGGTTGAACCTGAGAGAATAATTGATACTCAATATTATCCTCCGGGTTTTGTGGAGATGTTTAACAAGGTAGAGGCAGAATTTTTAAAACTTGAAGAGGTAGAGAGAAAACCTGAGAAACCTGTAGTAAAAGCAAAACCTCCTGTAGAGAGGAAAGTAAAGAAGGCTGGTGGAGGAGGCTTTATTATTGTATTAGTGGCGCTGGCAGCAGGAGGAGTTGCAGCTGCATTATTATTGGGCCCGAAACCAGCTGGAGAAGATGGAACATTAAATGGGACGCCGACAACTACCGGTAGTATTCAGGTGACTTCTTCGCCAACAGGAGCGCAGGTATATCTTGATGGCAGTTACACAGGGCTAACGACAGACTGCACTTTGACTAATGTATCTTCCGGGACTCATACTGTAAGCCTGATTAGAGAAGGATATGAAGATGAGCAGAGGAGTGTCTCAGTAACAGCCGGACAAACAGCAACAGTTAGTGTAACACTCACAAAACCTTCCATAGCAGTACTGGAGTTGACATCCGGGACTGTATGGACAACAGGAAATGAGATAGAGATAAAGTGGCAGACCAGCGGATCATCAGGTGTTAGTACAGGTGCCGGATTAGATCCTTTAATACATCACGGAAGAAATGTATTAGATCCATTTCAAAGAAGGGCTTTCCAAAATAGGCATTTTCAGGATAGTGAAGCCAGAGAGAGAGGAGAATTAGAGAATTCAGGAACAACTGAAAAGTTTGTAATACTCTCAGGTAAACAATCCAATCTTCAAGGTGTTTCAAAAAAGCTTTCTTCCTCTGCAAGAACAGGTGATATTTTTAATAGAAGAGCAAAAGATATAAGGGATATAAGAAGCATGAGCAGAGTTGGGATAATAAATGCCCCTGTTGTTCCTCAGATATCTAGTGGTAAATTCAAACCGTCTGGGGATATAAGAGCCTTAGCTCTGTCGAATGTGAAGATCGATTTGTACAAAGGGGGTTACTTTGATCAAACGATAGTATCGAGTACAGATAATGACGGCTCCTATATGTGGACAGTGGATTCATCTCTTAGCGATGGGGCTGACTACCAGATAAGGATCTCCAATCCCAACGACTCCACTTCTTACGGAGAGAGTGAAGAATTTGAGATTACTACTGTCAGTATATGCGAAGCAGTTGATAATTGTGATTTAGCGTGGAGTACAGGCGGAGATGCTGGTTGGTTTGGGCAGACAGACTCTTCCTACTATGATGGTGATGCAGCGCAGAGCGGTGCGGTATCTGATGATCAGCTGTCATATGTCCAAACCACAGTTACAGGAGAGGGGATTCTAAAGTTCTATTGGAAAGTCTCATCGGAAAGTGGTTTTGATTATTTAACCTTCTATGTAGATGATGTGCCAGTGTCAGGTTATCAGATTAGCGGAGAGGTGGATTGGGAGCAAAAAACTTACTCAATTGGCGTGGGGTCGCATATTATAAAGTGGGAATATGAAAAAGATTCCACCATTAGTAGTGGATCGGATTGTGGATGGTTAGATAAAATAGAGTTCATAACGAACGCCATAACAATTACAAATCCTACAAGCAGCACTATTTGGGCAAGAGGCTATCCAGCGGACATAACCTGGACGTCTGAAGGTACGGTTGGTGATGTTAAGATTGACCTCTATAAGGGAGGAACCTTTAATCAAACGATAGTGTCGACCACAACAAATGATGGTTCCTATACATGGTCTCAGGTGGACGCGTTACTTGCAGATGGCTCAGATTATAGTTTAAGGATTATAGACTCCAGCGACTCCAGTATTTACGATGAAAGTGATGAGTTTACGATTAGAGACAGGTCTATAACCGTCACAGAGCCTACAAGCAGCACTGTTTGGGGCCAAGGGAATAGTGTTGATATAGATTGGACATCTACAGGTACTATCAGCTTTGTGGATATTGAGCTCTATAAGGGAGGAACCTTTAATCAAACGATCGTGTCGAGCACAGCAAATGACGGCACATATACATGGTCTCAGGTGGACACATCACTTACGAACGGCTCAGATTATAGCATAAGGATTATGGACTCCAGCGATTCCAGTATTTACAGTGAGAGCGATGAATTCACGATAGAGGAGACATCGATAACTGTCACAGAGCCAACGAGCAGTGCTATCTGGACAAGAGGTTATCCGGCGGACATCACCTGGACGTCTAACGGAACGATTAGTGATGTTAAGATTGGCCTCTATAAGGGAGGAACTTTTAATCAAACGATAGTGTCGACCACAACAAATGATGGTTCCTATACATGGACTCAGGTAGACACGTTACTTACGAATGGCTCAGATTATAGCATAAGGATTACAGACTCCATTGACTCCAGTATTTACGGCGAGAGTGATGAATTCACGATAGAGGAAGTGAAGTCGATAACCGTTACAGTACCAACAAGCAGTACTATCTGGGCAAGAGGTTATCCGGCGGACATCACCTGGACATCTACAGGTACGATTAGTGATGTTAAGATTGACCTCTATAAAGGAACTACCTTTAATCAAACGATTATATCGAGCACATCAGATGATGGTTCATATACATGGGCAGAGGTGGATTTATCTCTTTATAATGGATCAGATTACAAAGTGAGAATCTCTTCTGCAAGCGACTCCGGGCTTTACGGAGAAAGTGAAACATTTGAAATTTCTCATAGCTATGAATTTGTGACTAAATGGGGAAGCCAGGGAGGCGAAGATGGAAAATTTTCCAGTCCAAAAAGGCTTGCGGTAGACAGTTCTGGTTATGTGTATGTGGCTGACACGGGTAATGAGCGCATCCAGAAATTTACCTCGGACGGGACATTCGTAAACAAGTGGGGAGGTCCTGGATCTGGAGATGGTGAGTTTAGCAGCCCTAGTGGAGTAGCAGTAGACAGCTCTGGTTATGTGTACGTGTCCGATACTGGTAATGACCGCATTCAGAGATTCACATCCGATGGGACATATGTATCCCAATGGGGAAGCTACGGAAGCGGGAATGGAGAATTCAATGGACCTGAAGGGATAGCAGTAGATAGTTCAGGAAATGTTTATGTCGCTGATACTAATAATGAGCGCATCCAGAAATTCACCCTTAGCGGGACTTATGTGACCCAGTGGGGAAGTTATGGAAGTGCAAGTGGCGAATTTAGCGGACTACTAGACGTTGCGGTCGATGATTCAGGTTATGTATATACGGTTGAAGATTCTCCTGGCAACCGCGTTCAGAAATTCACCTCAGACGGGACATTTGTAACCAAATGGGGGAGTTTTGGGGGAGGAACTGACCAGTTCATCTGGCCTGAAGGGATAGCCGCTGACAAAGATGGTTTTGTTTATGTGTCTGATGAATGGGACCGCATCAAGAAACATGAAGACGGAGGAGCGTATGTAACCTCGTTTGGAAGCTCAGGAAGCGGAGATGGACAATTTAATGCTCCTATAGGGATAGCAGTAGATAGTTCAGGAAATGTTTATGTTGCTGACACGGGTAATTACCGTATCCAGAAATTCCAGCTTGTTTATTCTAGCGGTCAAGGATTAAATCTTAATAATCCCAGGATTATAAATAATAATTTTAGTACGATTAGAGGCTCTAAAACAAAATCTAATAAGATCATACCTCCTCTAACAAAAAGATCAAAAACAACAAGAAACAAGAAAGAGAAAAAATAGAAAAAGTGCAAAGAAGTAATAAACCTGTTGCTTCTTTATTTCTTAAATACGTGATGAAATATTTTTATTTTGTTAGCTTCTATATGAATTGTTTCTTCAAAAATTTCCTTTTCACTTTTTCTTAGTTTGATGTGATGTTCCCCTTCTAACAGTTTTATTCTCCTTATGGGCGGTACTTCTCCAATTGATTTTCCATCAATTATCACTTCAGCAAAAGGATATAAGGTTATTTCCAGAAAACCATATTGGGAGGATAATTGAGCTCCCTCTGCTTCACTCATTTCGATTGTATCTAAAATAAAAACAAAATCACCTTTATCCAACTTTGGATTTCGAATCTTTCCATACTGGGGATGTTGAGCATTTCTGCTGTAATTCACCACATTACTTTCTAAATACATACCCAATTCAGAGCCAGTTACATACCCATCGTTATTTAAATCTGCTTCTCCCTTCAACGCATCAAGAAAACAATCCTTAAATATACTCTTATCAGGAACAATCTCATCAGCACTGCCAGCAGTGATGTATTGGCGAACAGGCCTTGCAGTCTTAAATGAAATATCTGCGGGGGCTGCTCTTCCTAATGTAAAGATCGAACCAGAAAAACAACTGTCAAAGAGTACTATCAGATGTTTTGATGGCAACTGCATAGAATAAGTCTGCATATCCTCCATGCTTATTGCTTTATCATAAAAACCGATTGGATCTTTTGTAAAAAGAGGACAGTCTTTAGGCACTATATACCCTAACTCATTTCCATCTGCTAATCTTGTAGTCATCCCGTGTCCAGCATAATATATCAATACTCCATCATCTGGTCCGCTCTCAAGATTTATAAGACTATTTAGAGCACTTTTCATGCCGTTATAATTAGGATTCTCAAGAATTTTTGTTATAAATCCTCTTTCCTTTAGAACTGAAGCTACTTCTCGAGCATCTTTTACTGCATTAGGCAGTTTAGGCCAATCAAGATAATCTCCTACCCCTATAACCAATGCCCGGTACTGATTGTATAATTCAAGCGAGCCTTCGCTGGTTTTAACCACCACCTTAAATCCCCGCTGTGCATAAAGAGAGGAGAATAGAATTAGGGAGGTTAAAAGAAAGAGAAGTATTACCTTTTTTCCCATCTTGGTAGATAGCGGATAAAGTAAGGGAAAGAGAAATTTCTTGTTCATTTGACCCCCTACACTTTTATTTCGGCACCATTAAAAAATCCAATTGACTTCAAATATCAATAAACTTATCTGGATCGAATAACTGAAAATAACACTATCATTTCCAGGAATAAGAGTCAAGATTCCAAATACCCTGAAACAAATTGACATTTTTTATCTCGATGTTATAAGCTGTAAAGGCTAAAAACAAAGAAAAAACATCCAAGGGAAGTTGGGAAAAAGAAGAATCAAGAACATTACTCATGAATGTTTATTTCTTGCTCTTTTTTGATTTTATATTAATTCATAATGTGTAAAGAGTGGTTCTTTAAGTATTAGATTAAGAAATGGACATAACGAAAAAAAAGAAAGCTAAAAAGAAGGCTGGAATATAAAAATGAGAATAAACAATTCTCGTTCAGTGAGTGTAATCACATTATTTTTATTCCTGTTATTAATATCTTCAGATTCGATCTCTCAACTCACAACCGATGAGTCCCTTGGAATAAAATTAATGGATGATGCAGAGAAGCTTTATATAGATGGAAAATACCAGGAAGCTCTTGATAAGTTAAACAGAGCATTATCATTAGTCAAAATAAAAAGAAACTTAGCACGCTTATATTTACAGCTGTCTGTAGTCTATTATGCGCTTGGACAGAGTAGTGAGTCAGAGCAATATTTGAGATATCTGTTACAGATTGAACCAGAAAAACAGATAGATGAAGAGAGATACCCCAGAGGGTATCTTGAATTGTATTGGAGTGTAATTAAAGAATATCCTGTAGTAAAAGCAAAACCTGCTGCAGAGAGGAAGGTAAAGAAGGGTGGGGGAGGATTTCTTCTTGTAATAGGAGCGCTGGTAGTAGTAGGAGGGGGCGTAGCAGCAGCCTTATTATTGAGCAAGAAAGAAAGCCCGATAACAGGAAGTATTCAGGTAAATTCCACTCCAACAGGAGCGCAGGTATTTCTTGATGGCAGTGACACAGGGCTAACGACAGATTGCACTTTAACTGATGTATCTCCGGGGTCTCATACTGTAAGGCTGGTTAAAGAAGGATATGAAGATTATGAAGAAAGTGTCTCAATAACAGCAGGACAAACAGCAACAGTTAGTACAACGCTCACACTTCCTACCATAACAGTGATCGAAATACCATCAGGTACTGTTTGGACAAATGGAAAAGAGGTAGAGATAAAGTGGCAGGCCAGCGGATCAGGAGGTTCTCAGGGTGTTGTTAGTACAAGTGCCGGGTTAGACCCTTTAATACAGCATGGAAGAAATGTATTAGATCCATTTCAAAGAAGGGCTTTCCAAAATAGGCATTTTCAGGATAGTGAAGCCAGAGAAAGAGGAAAATTAGAGAATTCAGGAACAACTGAAAAGTTTGTAATACTCTCAGGTAAGCAATCAAAACTTCAAGGTATTTCAAAAAAGCTGTCTTCCTCTGCCAGAACAGGTGATATTTTTAATATAAGAGCAAAAGACATAAGAGATATAAGAAGAATGAGCAGAGTTGGAATAACGAACATCCCTGTTGCTCCTCAGATATCTAATGGTAAATTCACCCCGTCAGGGGATATAAGAGTCTTAGCTCTGTCGTATGTAAAGATCGATTTGTACAAAGGGAGCACTTTTAATCAGACGATTGTGTCGAGCACAGAGAATGACGGCTCATATATGTGGACAGTGGACTCATCTCTTGAGGACGGGACTGACTATAAGGTGAGAATCTCCAGCACCAGTGACTCCAGTGTTTACGGAGATAGTGATGCCTTCACGATAGAAGAGAAATCTATCACTGTGACAGAGCCAACAAGCACAACAGTTTGGGCAAGAAGTTTCCCGGCAGATATCACCTGGACATCTAATGGTACTGTCAATGATGTAAAGATTGACCTATATAAGGGAGACACCTTTAACCAAACGATTGTGTCGAGCACAGCAAACGATGGTTCATATACATGGGCGGAGGTGGATACGTTACTTGCGGATGATACTGACTATAAGGTAAGGATCTCCAGCACTGATGACTCAAGTGTTTATGGAGAGAGTGAAACCTTTAGGATAGCGGATAAATCTATAACCGTTACCGCACCTACAGGCAGCACTGTTTGGTCCCAGGGTTATTCAGCTGATATCACGTGGACATCTAACGGTGTGACTAATAATGTGAAAATCGACCTGTATAAAGGAAGCACACTGGAGGCAACAGTTGTATCGAGCACAGAGGATGATGGGACTTATACATGGACAGAGGTGACTCCGTCTCTTGTGGATGGATCAGATTACAAAGTAAGGATCTCCAGCATCGATGACGCCACTGTTTATGGAGAGAGTGGTGAATTCACGATTGAGGGAAAGTCTGTAACCGTAACCGAACCGACAGGCAGTACTGTTTGGTCTCAGGGTAATCCAGTTGATATCACATGGATTTCAACAGGAGCGATAAGTAACGTAAAAATTGATCTATATAAAGGAATCACATTCGAGGAAACGATTATATCAAGCACTGAGAATGATGGGACTTACACCTGGCCAGAAGTGACTCCGTCTCTTGTGGATGGCTTAGATTACAAAGTAAGGATCTCTGATGCCAGCGAGTCTGGAACTTACGATGAAAGTGATGAATTCCCGATTGAGGGGAAGTCTGTAACCGTAACCATACCTGATAGCGGTACTACCTGGTTCCCGGGTTTTTCAGCTAGTATCAACTGGACAACTACTGGTGTGATTAGCAATGTAAAAATAGATCTATATAAAGGAATCACATTCGAAGAGACGATTGTATCAAGCACGGGGAATGATGGGACTTACACATGGCCAGAAGTAAATCCATCTCTTGCGGATGGCATAGATTACAAAGTCAGGATCTCTGATGCCAGTGACTCTGGCGTTTACAGCGAGAGTGATGAATTCACAATTGAGAATAGGTCTATAACCGTTACCGAACCTACAAGCAGCACTGTTTGGTTTAAAGGATGTTCAGAAGAAATCACCTGGACATCCAAAGGTGTAATTAGCGATGTGGGAATTGAGCTTTATAAGGGAAGCACTTTAGAGAAAACGATTGTCACTAGCACAGAAAATAATGGGTCTTATACATGGGAAGGAGTGGATATTTTTCATGAACCTGGGACAGATTATAAAGTAAGGATCTCTGATGCAAGCGACTCTGGAATTTACGATGAAAGTGATGAATTTCAAATCACTTTCGACTATGAATTTGTTCTCAAGTGGGGGAGCCAGGGAAGTGGAGAGGGAGAGTTTTCCAATCCTATGGGGGTAGGAGTAGACAGTTCTGGTAATGTGTATGTGAGTGATGATGGTAATGACCGCGTCCAGAAATTCACATCAACAGGGACATTTCTAACCCAATGGGGAAGTTATGGAACTGAGGACGGCGAGTTTGACGGTCCTCAGGGGATAGGAGTAGACAGTTCTGGTAATGTATATGTGGCTGATCATGGTAATCAGCGCATCCAGAAATTCACATCTGACGGGACTTTTTTAGCTAAGTGGGGACAAGAAACAGATGTTCTGATGCAGTTTCCTCGTGATTTGGCGGTAGACAGTTCTGGTAATGTGTATGTGGCTAGTTCTGGTTTTCACAATATTATGAAATTCACATCTGATGGGACTTTTTTACTCGAATGGGGAAGCCCGGGAAGTGGATATAACCAGTTTAGCTCCCCTGTTGGGATAGCAGTTGACGGAGATGGTTATGTGTATGTGGCTGATACAGGTAATAACCGCATCCAGAAATTCACATCTGACGGGACGTTTGTAGCCAAGTGGGAAATCGAGGGTGTTATTGGGTTAGCGGTAGACAGTTCTAGTAATGTATATGTGATGGCAAATAACGTCATCCAGAAATTCACTTCTGATGGGACTTTTTTAACCAGGTGGGGGAGAAACGGAAGCGGAGATGGCCAGTTTTGTTATCCTTGGCAAATAGAAGTAGACAGTTCTGGCAATGTCTATGTGGCTGATGCTTGTAATCACCGCGTACAGAAATTCCAGCCTGTTTCTACTGGCGCACAACACCTAACCAAAAATAATCCTGCTATTTTAGATAATAATCTTAGTATTAATAAAAACTCCATACAGAAATTATATAATACTAAATCTTCTGTCCAGAGTACGTCAAAACAATCAAAGCAGATAAAGAAAAAAGATAAAGATAATGAAAAAAGGAAATAAAATTGTTATTTCTTTAATTGCCATAATATTTTTGTGTTTGCCTTGTTTTGGTCAAGAAAAAAAGCCTAAAGAGCAATCTAAGATTGAAAGCAAATTCACCTCTCTACAAAAATCGCTCCTAATCCCGGGCTGGGGACAGTTTGCAGAAAAGAGATATCTGGAAGGTGCCTTATTCTTATCAGCAGAAATATTCTGTATCTATAAGATATTTTTAAACAACCATAAAAGTAATGATTATTATGATCTTTACAAAACAGCAGATAATACCACTGATGCCGTTAATTACAGAAATTTAACAGAAAAATATGATATCAGGAGGAATAAGTTTTTACTTGCGGCAGCAGGCATCTGGATTATAAATTTGATTGATATCTATATTATTGTTAAAAAGAAAGAGAAAAAAAGTGGAAACCTCAAATTAAAATTAGAACACAATGAAAATAAAACTCTCTTTTTTACTATATCTTATAGTTTTTAGCCTCCTCCTTCATCCCTCCTGTCAGGACCGCCTTTTTGACAATCCTTATGACCCTCTGGCAGGGGAGGTTGTCTTTGAGGTGGTCAGCACAATTTTAACTCCTTCCTATGTGCCTCTGGGCCTTTGCTGGGACGGCAGTACCATATGGAGCGTTGATGGCTATAATGATACTCTTTACAGCCTGAACCGGTTAAGTGGAGCTCAGGTTCGAGCCTTAACATCTCCTCTGCAGGCAACAACAGGTGTAGCCTACGATGGCAATGATCTCTGGGTGTGCAGTGAATTATATGTTGATGTGTACAAGATAAATATATTAAACGGGGAGATCCAGAAAAGGCTCAATTTACAGAGAGGATCTTTTACTGCCATTGAGTACGGTCTGGGCTCGTTATGGTTAGCAGACTATCAATCGAATAAAATACTAAGGATTAAACCGGAAACAGGGGAGATAATCTCTTCTTTTTCCAATCCGGGTATTCGGGTGGACGGTTTAGCTTTTGATGGGGGGAGTTTCTGGATATCTGATTCTTCAAACCTTACTATCTACGAATTAACAACGGAGGGAAATGTTTTAAGGACCTTTCTCTCCCCCGGGCAGTCACCACGAGGGCTGGCATTTGATGGACATTATTTATGGAATGCGGATGGCAGCGGAAAAATTTATCAGTTGAGCTTTAGAGAGTGAGTAAACAAAAAAGAATTCCCTTAATTCTGATATTTTTTATTATTTTACCTCTATCTTTAACCGCTTCAGAGAAAGTATTAATGAAGCTGGAAGGCAGCTATTTAGCTTATAGTTATGATAATCGTCAGATTTATGGAGAAAACGTTAAATTCAATTTTTTTTCTTATGATGTCTCTTGCCGGTATATAAAGATAGACGTAACATCCCGGACTTTTTATGCATACGGGGATATTGTTCTAAAAAAGGAAGATGAGATAATTTCAGGTGATGAGTTTTTATTTGATCCTTTAAAAAATATTGGAAAACTTATCAGTTATAAAGAAGGTGTTGAAGTAAAAAAAATAGGAGATGAAAGCAGTGAAATTCCTCTCTCTAAAAACAATATTCTGGATGAGTTAAGTTTATCAAAAATTCAAAAATCATTCCTCTATTTTACCGGTAAATTATTTCAGATAAATAAGGATTTTGAAGTTTACGGATTTAATGTGACTCTTTATTTAGAGGGATTGGAGTCATTAGGATTTAAAAAATTTAGATTATCCGGAGGGATTAATCAAAGAAATAACGGATTTTCTTTGAATAAGATCTGGTATACAAAGACCCAGGGTTTAATAAGCAGAGCAAGTTATTTTTATGAGAAAGAGAATAAGATTAACAGTTTAACCCAGCTCAATTATGAAGAACATTCAGTTTTAAAGGATTATCCCGGACTTCCACGGCAGGCTGATGTGATGAGCTCAACAACCGTAAATTTTAATAAAAGTTTAAATCTTGGCCTGACCGGAAACTATAATTCGAGTAACCTTTGGAACACCCGCGTATGGCTGAATAAAAAATGGGGCAACAAGGTAAATACACAGGTAGATGTTCTATACAACAAGCCCATAAATCTTAAAGGAGAAACATGGCTGGGTTTTCAATCAATCATAAATGCGAATAAATTAGGAAATATTTCTTTTGCCGGTAAATACGAGATCCAAAATCAAGTGCTCAGTAGTTTTTCATATAGAAATACTTTTTTAAAGAGGATTAATTTTCTTTTATCTTCATCCTATTCAAAGGTTAAAATCGGACAAAGTGGTGATTATTCAAAAATACTCTCTGGCGGAGTAAATCTTTCATACAGCTCCCGGATATTTAATCTTTCCACGGATTATTATTTAAATTATGACCTTTTTGGAGACCAGCTCTTATCACAACCGCAGCTCAGACTCGGGCTGAATCCCTTTCAATTTTACGGGGGCTTATTATCTGCCAGTATTTATAATATATTTATTTACAATGACTTACAGAGAGGGGAAATTCATGATAACAATTACAGTAATAATACTGTATTCAACCTGTCAACTAAACCCATTTTTCTTCAGAAAAGCTTTAGTGTGAATTTTAATATCGCTTTAGAGCAGTTTGTTGAGAAAGAAGACAGAAATTTTACTTCCGGAGGATTTATTATTAATGTTAAAAAAGGGATATTGAAGGGCGTATCTCTGGAAGGATTCTATAATATTCAATCACGCCGGAAAACTAAGTCATGGCTAATTGAAGGGACTACCAGCCAGGACTTAAGTACGGTATTAAAAGTTAATCCCTCAAAAAGATTAAACGGGTGGCTTTCTTTTTCTTTTGACCCAAAAAAAAGCCAGTGGAGGCAGTCGTTTGCAGATTTATCGATCGAATTATTTAGAAGTTGGGAATTCCACTCATTACTCAATTATGACTTTATATTAAAAAAAATTAATAACGTTGATTTATATATAATAAGGAGAGCCGGGCAATTTCAGTTAAGGTTTATCTGGAGAAGCCTTTCAAAACAATTTGTGGTGGAACTGGTCCCACGATGAAAAAAAATATAATAATTGTGATTTTATTCGTGTTAAACACTTTTTTGGGAAGCTGTATTACTTTTAAATCTGACCCCCTTGTATTTCCTGATAACCAGGTTGAATTTATTCATTTATGTAAAGGAATGGATGATAGCGGAGAGCTGCTCGAGCCTGTAGATATTCAATCCGAATTCTCTTCTAAAGACGAACATATAAACTGTTTTATAAAATTAAAAGATGTTTCTATAAAGATTCACCTCAGATGGAAATGGTATTCTCCTGATAATAAAATGGTCCGGGATACTGGAGATGTAATAATAAATCAGGAGGAGAAATATCTTGGAGTTGTGACAGCTTATGATATGCTCCAGCTTGATACTGAAGATAAGAATGAAGGCCAGTGGACTGTAGTTGTTTTTATGAATGATAAATTTATTGAAAGCAAAACATTTATAATAAAAAAGGGGTCGCGTTTCAACATTTGATAATTTGATGTGTCATTGCGAGGAACGGAGTGACGCGGCAATCTCACAAATTGAGTTGTCATTGCGAACGCAGTGCGGCAATCTCACAATTTGTACTGTCATTGCGAACGCAGTGCGGCAATCTCGCAATTTGTACTGTCATTGCGAACGCAGTGCGGCAATCTCATTTTTCCTGTAGGAGTTTGATTCATCTGTAGGGGTTTGATTTATCAAACCCACTATTTTTTAAATAGATTATTTACTCTTTTTCAAATGAAGGCTTGATTCATCAAGCCTACCTTAATATGATGCCCTAAAACAATTACATGCAATTGACACGGAATTTTTACTGTGTTATTTATTTGAGGAACCTAAACAAGAAAATGACAGGCGCCTGGGAAGAGCTGCTAATCAAAAAAGAATATCCGGCATATCGTGCTTTTTATTGTCAAAAAGCTATTATTATGATTAAAAGCTGCCATTATTATGATCGATAACAAAAAGTGAAGGAAATTTATTAATGAAAGAATGTCCAAAATGTGGAAAGTGCCTGAGTGACAGCCACGAAAAATGCCCTAACGATGAGTCCTCTTTAGAAGTTCATCTGAAAGGCTCCGCCATTATAGATGGAAAATACCTCCTGGAGCGCTGCCTGGGCAGGGGAGGGATGGGTGCTGTTTACAAAGCGAAGCACATTGAACTCCAAAAATTCTTTGCCTTGAAGCTCATCAAGCATTCAATTCTTGAAGATTCCTCATATCTGGCTCGTTTTAGAACCGAGGCAAAAGCACTGGGAAAACTTAAGCATCCAAACATCATTGAGGTTACCGACTACGGGATAGATCCCAGAGACGGCTCCATACCATATCTGGTGATGGAATACCTGGAGGGAGATACATTACGTAATCATTTTAATAAAGAAGGTTTTTTTGTTCTTGAGAAGGCTTTTCCCATCCTGGAGTCTACAGCCAGCGCCATAGATTATGCCCATAGCTGCGGCATCCTTCACCGTGATCTTAACTTAAAAAACATTTTTCTGGTGCAAGATTTTTCCGGTAAACCACAGGTCAAGATTTTGGATTTTGGGCTTGCCCGGATTATAAGTGAATATACTCAAAAAAAAGAAGAAAAAATTCCTCCCAAGCCAATGCCGCAAACTCAAGAGGTGCCGGAGACTAAAGAAGTACTGCAGACAGATGAAACGAGAACATTAGTCATGGATCAAACCGGGAAAGATGATCCGTCTATGCAGGAAACCATCCTCTCAACTTTAGAAGAATCAGAAAATGTAAAAGGTGATCCGTCTATGCAGGAAACCATCCTCTCAACTTTAGAAGAATCAGAAAATGTAAAAGCAGGTCAATTAACTCAAGTTGGCACAATCATGGGAACCCCGGGTTATATTGCCCCTGAGCTTTTTAAAGGACATCCCGCATCCCCCGCATCTGATATATATTCTTTTGGTATTCTAATTTATGAGATTCTTGCCAAGCAAAAGCCTTATGAAAGTTCAATGAGCTTGAAGGATATCCCTGAAACGCTACCAATCCCTTCAACAGTAACAACCACTGTTCCCAGGGAACTGGATGAGGCAATAGTTCTCCCCATCCAAAGAGAGCCGGGTAAACGTCCCAGGAAGGCAATGGATGTTGTTCGTAAGATTCAAAATGCTTTTGACGGGTATCGATACCGGATGTGGCGAATCAATGAGGTTCCAAAACGGATACAAATAGCAGGAATACTGACTCTTGCTTTTGTTTTGCTTTTTTTGTTGCTTCCGAGTCTGACAACATTCCGGAATATTGAAAACTATCTGAAGGACCTTCATTTCCAGCTGATGCCGCTACAGCCTCCTGACGAGCGGATATTGATTGTTTCAATAGATGAAGCAACGCTGGAGGCAGATCCCACGCTTCTTGCGGAAAAGGCAGATGAAATGGGCTTACTTCTCCAGCAGGTGCTGGATGCCGGTGCCAGAGGTGTTGCCATTGATTTTATCCTGCCGGAAAGATGGAACAAGTCAGAAAGTTTTGCAAAGCTTGTACTGAGAAATCAGGGGAAATTAATACTTGCCAGTTATATCAGGAAAGACAGCAGCATTATAGGAATGGAGTGTATCGGGGGGCTTATAATGGCTGGCCTCGGGTCAATAGAGCGTGCCCAGGAACTTTTTGGATTTCTGAACATGCAGCCAGACACTGATGGTTATATTCGTCACACCCAGTTAGGACTCCTTAATCAGGATGGACAAAGTATGTATTCTATGCCTGCAAGAGCCTTTCAGATTCTTACTGATAGTGATATCCCCCGAGAGCTGGCTTTGCGGCCCTTATTAATTGACTATTCGATAGACCGGAGCAAGGTTCAGAAATTGTCATGGAAAGATCTTCCATCGTCTCTTAATGATAATCCTGAAATGTTTCGAGACAAGATAGTGCTGGTTGGAGGAGAATACGAGGGATCGCAAGATTTTCACAGGGTCCCTTACAGGTCAGGATTAAGCAATGAGGAGGTTTCAGGACTGACTATTCATGCTTTAACAATTAACACACTCCTGCGGGATCATATCATACAAAATGTCAGTGGATCATGGGTTTTACTGCCAATGGCGGTTGTTATAATTATTTTTTCGGCGCTCTTTCTAATCCGGCGCAGGGTATTTTTTCCCATTATTATCCTTTTATTAATTTTAACCGGATATATCTTACTTGTTTACTTCTTGTTTTTAGGGGAGCAGCTCTTGCTTCCAGTGGGAGTGCCGCTTATAACTTTAATAATTGTTTTGTTGCCGATTATATTTATTCGGCGTAAAATCACTTTTGTGTCAAAACCATCTATGGGGGTAAATAAAAAATGAAAAATCGGAGAAGAAACACAGGATTGATAGTTTTTATCTTTCTTTTCTTTGTGGGGTATTTTTCTTTTGGATATTCATCAGATACCAAAGAAAACGTAGCTGTTGTTTGTTTTGTGGAAGGAGAAGCCTGGCTCACTGAACCTGGCGAGAGAGAGCGGAAGGAGATTAGCCTTTTTGATTGGATGAAGGTTGGAGCTGTTATTCAAACTGAACCTGGCTCCAAGGTGGTTATTGCATTTTCCACCGGCGACCGCTACGAGCTCAAGGGAAAGGCAAAAACAACTGTGGGTCAAGAAGGATTTTCTTCATCCACTGGTTCAGTGAATAAATTAGAGTCAGTACCTGTAATGCCAAAAATCGCAGCTATTTCCCAGGAATCCAGCCCTGGAACCAGGCTTGGCGGTATCCGCTTAAGAGGTTCAAAAGGTCCATTTTCCGGTGTCTATCCAGGTGAAGGAACAAAATTGCTTGCAGATGACGCGGTCCTGACTTTTGAGCCTGCTAGTGGCGTAAATAAATACAAGGTCGAGATCAAAGACGAAATGGGAAATAAAGTCTTATCTATAGAAACAAGCGCTACAAAAGTTGCTACTTACCCTAGTGCATTCAAGCCCGGCACAAAGTATTCCTGGAAAGTGTGGGCTCTGGGGAAAAGAGAACCTTCCTTATTATTTGAAGAGGTTTTTTCAACCGTAAGTGAGGAGAATGCCCGGGCCAGAAACACCTTTAAAGAACAAGCATATTTATCAAAAGATGTTACACAACTTCTGCTTCTTGCTCAAATGGAAATGGGTTTGGGGCTTTGGAAAGAAGCCTGTGAGACATTAAGAGATGCTCTGAAACTCTTCCCGGACAATGTGGAAATCAAAAATGCCATATTCCAGATTGGCTGTAAATAAATAATCAGAAATTCAAGAACAACAAAGGATTGTTTTTTTAGAACCTAATTTCCCTGTTCTCCCAGAGACTTATTAAGAAAATTATTGAATTCAATATAGAATTCATCCGTTATTATCTTTTTAACTTCGCGGAGAGCCCTGCTCCTTGCACCCTCATCAGTCGCGTGACCTTCGCGCCCTTCTTTTGTAAAGGTCTTCATTGTGTTTCCGGTCATGTCATTGTTAACATCTATAAGGAGTCTCCAGCGGACGAATTTCTCTTCTCTTGGAAGAGAGATAGGCTCTATTTTAAGATGAGCATTTATTGTAAGGTCTACATTTTCACTTCCTGTAGTAAAGCCTGTATCCTGAATTACCTCACGTAAGAATCCTGCGAGTTCCTCTGGAAATTCTCCAACAACCTTTATATCCGTGATTATTTTCTTCCCAAGGTCGGAAAGCTCCAGGTTCAATTTCTGAACGGTTATTGGTGGTTCCGGAGTATCATCCATCTGGGAGATTAATTGATGGATCTGCCGGAGCCCCTTATTTATCGAAGCCACCTGTATTGCCTTTTTGAGATAGATGAATTTTTCAAATTTAGTATCTGCCTCCCGGGAAGATCTGTAGTACTCCTCCAGCACTTTGTCATTCTTTTCTATTTCATCCAGATAGAGCGGCTCTGTCTCTGTACGATTAATAAACATGAGCACATAAAATGTTGCTGTCTTTTTATCAACAAAAGTCTCGCCTTCTCTGACATTGATAAGTCTGTTTTCACTCTTTAGGGCACTGTTGGTAAGAAGGTTCATAGATTGTTCAACATCGATTTTTTCCCCTTTTATTTTTTCTGTATATACTTTAATGATCCTCCTGTCAGAATAAACATCTACCCTGAATATATTTGATAGTGAAGATAGGGCATCACTTTTTGCTTCTTCTCTTGAGCTACCGCTCCCAACTGCCGAGAGATATAATGCTTCTCTGTATTTAGAAGTGGGTTTTTTAACCCACCCGGGAAGTTCCTGTACTACTTTTGTTGAGGCACAACAGAATAGTAATAATAATAAGAGGGCGTTTAGATATAAGAGATTTTTGGTTGATTTGTGTTTTTTATTTATCATTTATATGAAACCCCCTCAATAAGGTTTAATCCACCTTTTTTTACCTCTACCCCTCTCTTTATCTCCATATCAATCACTTGTCCACGGTCATTTATGTATTCAATTGTAAAATCGTAAGTTCCCGGGGAAAGATCTATCTTTCCTACATAAACATCCCCTGGCATTGTTCTCCAGCAGCGGAGGTCCGCACTCTCCGAATATTCGGTTACCCTGTCAGTGGTAAACTTTAAGATAGCACCAAGGAGTTTTTTATCTTCTGTTTTTTCCTTTATTTTTTCTGTTGCTTTTATATTTGCCGTTGTTTTGAGGTAGCTTCTAATGCCCGCCCGTAGATATATAATTGGTTTTTTGACCTGGAAGGTTTTCCTTGCAACATAACTAAAGTCCTCGAGAAGAAACATTTTCCCTTCAGGCTGTCCATCCACAAGGAGCCTTACGCTTTTTATCCTTGTTTTTCTGCCTGAAATTGTTGGGACAGCAAACTTGAAGGTAAGGTCCTTATCTCCTTCGTATTTAAAGAACAGTCCGGAGTCTCTTTCTCCAGGTACAATTATTCTTCCAAGCTTAAGGTCTGTGTTTAGGTCCAGGGATAATTCAAGTGGATTCTTCACAGGACTCTTGCCTGCAAAACAAATAGGGTATACAGCAACTTTGTCCCCCTCTGATGGTTTGAGGACTTCTTCCAGGAAAGTATTTAGATTAGCTCTGGCTGCTTTTTGAACCCTGTTTTTATCAATCCTGGCGTCATCAAGCTTGCCAAGGTGATTATAAGAAACCATACTCATGTAGCTTCCCAGGGCTGAGTTTCGGAGGTCGGTTTTGCCGGATTTGAATTTTATATTCTCTTTGCTCTTGCTGAGTTTATCTGCCATTCCTTTATATTTACTTTCGAGTTTTGATAATTTTACATCGATTTTTTTTACCTCAACCATTGCATCTTCGACGTTATTCATGTGTATGTAATTCAACGCCATTAAGATATTTATAAAGATGTCCTCATAGTCTTCTCCCGGATAGTCAAGGACATTATCGTTGAGGACCATTGAGGCGGCTAACTTGGATATGCTCTTTGTGAAATTTTCCTCTATTGCCAGCTCTGCTTTCGAGAGATTTATATTACTCTCTTTATATTTTCCTGCATTATGGAGTGTTATGCCTATATCGAGGTAAAAAAGAACTCTGTCCTTTTCCTTATATTTACCCTCATTTCTCGCGTTATTTATCTCTTCTAACGCTCTGTCGTACTGCCGCGCAGAGAATTCCCTGTCAATAAACTCGTAATGGCTTACCTGTGTTTGAAGTGAAGCACAAGAGGTAAGGAAAAGGATAAAAAGGAGTGAAAGCAGCCAGCTCCGTTGAGCCGCTCTTACCATTTAACACCCGCTCGTTTAATGAGTTTTTTTATCTTTTTATTGCCGATCCAGACCTTCAGATTTTTTTCAACATCTATCAGTTCAAGGTCAACTGAGTAGAGTATAGCCTTTTTCCTTTCTATTACATCTTCCACTGATTTAAATGTTCCTATAAGGACAAAGTCAGCTCCGTATTCCTGTCCCAATCTTTTTGCAGTTTCAAGTGATGCATAGGTCTGCTGATCAACTCTCTCATCTCTAATCTCCTCTCGTTCTCTCTTTGATGCTACAAATTGAACCCGGCCTGAGTTTATTAGTTCTCTCTCTATGTCTTTTGTGAAAACCTGCATATTTACATGTTCAGTGCTCATGTTCCTGATGGTTCCAACAATTACAGTTGGATTTTTACCCTTTTCTTTCAAGAAGTTCGGAAGCCATATACGGGACATCATGTCAGCTACCATCTTTTCAGCTACCAGTCTTGAATCGGTGTCATTCCATTTTCCTGAGAGATCGGTTACCTCGTCGGTTGCTATTCTTTGTACGGCTACGCCCCCTCCACAACCTGTAAATAGTATTGATCCGGTCAATAATAACAATGTGATATTTCGCATAATTCCTCCCTTTTTATCGAACTATAATCCTCACTTTTTTAAAAGTCAAGGTTAACTTGTAAGGCGGTTCAAATGTGGTAAAAAATTGACAATTTAATTGTGGCGTAAAATGGATAATTTATAGTTGACCATGCTATTTCATTATGATATAAGCCATGAAGTGCGTCAGTAAGTGGAAAGGAAACAAAGGTAAAAATTAACATGAAAAAGAAAATTCTTCTTTTAATATGTTTTTTTGTTTTTGGAATATTATCCAATGTTTATGCAGCATCGTACTGGATAGTTCAAACACGTACACAGCGTCTTTTACATATTCAAAAGGATGCCGGTAATGTATCAATAGTCGAATCGTATCCTATTATTGATCCCAAGGCAGATTATGTTGTTAATCCAAAAAATAACACATGCTGGATTACATCAGCTTTTCAGGGACAGGTAATATGTTATGGCAAAGCTACTCCATTTGTAGTAAGCAGTTTTGGTGCTCCAATGTCGCTAGCTTTAGATGTAAAGAGG
The DNA here is from genome assembly GCA_016783445.1 of Candidatus Aminicenantota bacterium. Classification (GTDB taxonomy): domain Bacteria; phylum Acidobacteriota; class Aminicenantia; order Aminicenantales; family Aminicenantaceae; genus JADHWO01. The sequence continues at coordinate 11,394 of JADHWO010000010.1, read as the reverse complement.
CAGATTCTATGGGTTGCAGATGGTGCATTGAACCAGATTGTCAAGATGAGGCTTGACGGCACAATCGAGAAGCGTGTACAGATTAACACATCATCGAGAAGTATAGCTTCAAGAGCAGATGGAGGTCTATGGATAGCAACAAGCTATGGATTAATTTTACTAAACTCTGATGGGGAGGTAGTAAAAAAATTTGAACAAACAACCAAACATCTGTCAGGTGTTCCTGGGAAAAACTCTGTGTGGTTAGCAAATCCTGTTGACAATCATATTATGCATCTGGACGGAGATGGCAATATACTGACAGAGGGCAGATTAAAAACTCTATCCGGGCTTATTGCTGTTAAGGATGGAGACTGTGTATTGCTTGGAAGGGATAGTGTATTCCAGTTGGACGCAGATGGAGAACTTGTCGGTACACTGAGCGGTTTAGACAGTCCATCTCATATTGTTTATCAACCAGTGGATGAAACCATATGGGTTTTGCAGTCTCGAGGCAAACAACTTGTACAATTACCTAAAGAGATAGAACAGGGGCCGTTAACTGTTATTGCCGGATTAGAAAGAGATAATCTCAGAGTTGAAGCTGCGGATAATATTAAGTGGGTATCTAAAGCCAGAAAGCCAAAAGCTGAGAAGCCGAAAGAAGAAAGGCCAAAAGTTGAAAAACCAAAACCTGAAAAACCAAAACCTGAGAAGCCAAAAGTTGAAAAACCAAAAGCTGAGAAGCCACCTGAAAAGATTAAGCCTGAGAAAAAAGATATAACTAAGCCTAAACCTGAACCTGAAAAAAAAGAATCAGCAGTGAAACCTGTAAAACCAGGCACATTACAAAAACCTGAAGCAATGCCCAAGCCATCTGTTGTGCCTGCGCCACCTGTTTCTTCACTCCTGTCAGGGCCGCCAATGTATAAAGATGGTGGTGTTTTGCTTGCTACAGTTTATGAAGGTCTGAGTACTAAACGTTTAAAAAAAGCTCCACAGGCTTTGGTAAGAAGATATGTCTGGAATTTTGAAAATGAGACCTTTACTCTGCTTCTGGGGCTTTCAGTAGAAGCATACAATAGTTATACTAACAGAGACCGCGCAAAATGGGTGGAAATGCTTGCAGAAGGCGTGAATGTTGCAAAACCTATAGCTGAAGAGTTCAGAAAGATTTCGGAAAAAAACAACTGGACAACTGAACAGACCGCCAATTTTGTGCTCTCTTTTGTGCAGTGTCTTCCTTACACAGTAGACAATGTAAGCACAGGAGTAGATGAATTTCCACGTTATGCCACAGAAACATTGGTTGCTGGTGGTGGAGACTGCGAAGATACTACAATCTTAGCCGGAGGCATTTTTTTGGTTTTAGGTTATGATCTTGTATGTTTAAATCCCGAAGGACATCTTGCAATCGGGGTAAAAGGCAAATTCCCTGGTTTCTACTTTGAACACAATAGAAAACGTTACCATTATTCAGAAACAACCGGTACAGGCTGGAAAATCGGGGATATACCGGATATTTATAAAAATGTCTCCGTTACTATATATGAAATTCCCAAGAAAAAATAAATTAAATAAAAAGGAGGATTATAAATGAAACAGACATGCACCGTTTTAACAATCTTATTAGTCTCAATTGCTTTTTTAGCCAGCTGCGCGTCAACCACCCGGGCACCTAAAACCACTGAGGTTACTGTTCCCGAATTCTACAGCAATCCCCCCACAGACCCAAATTATCTCTTTTCACCGGCAACAGCAAGATCACAAGATCTTCAGCATGCTGTAAATACTGCAAAAGAGGAAGCACGTGTGGATATCGCCAGACAGATGAGAGTGAAGATCAATGCACTGTTCAAAAGGTTCCGTGAAGAAACAGGTGTTGGTGAAGATGCTGAGTTTTTATCAATGGAAACAGATGTGTCTAAATCTGTTGTTTCGGAAAGCTTGGTCGGATGCAAGACAAGAACCCAGAAAATCCTGAGGGAAGGAACTCTCTACCGGGTTTATGTGCTGATGGAATTACCGATCGGTGCGGCTAATAAAGATATGCTTGCCAAGATTAAAGAAAACGAACGGATGTACACACGTTACCGCGCTTCACAGGGATTTCAAGAGTTAGAAGACGAAGTAGAGAAATACGAGAAGATCAAGAAATAACAAAGTACACGCTAAAAGATCTTTTAAAAAGAAGTTAGATTAGAGAGAGTAGAATACTACTTTCTCTGTTTTTGCGTGCGTTTGAAATAAGCGCGGCAAGATTGTCATTGCGATAGGGAAGCGGTATAGCAAGATTGTCATTGCGAGGAACGAAGTGACGCGGCAATCACACAAGTTGTATTGTTATTGTGTAGGGGCTTGATTTATCAAGCCCGCTTTAATAACAAGATTGCTACACTCTTAAGTTAGTATAAGCAAATTTTTTAATGCGTTATAAAACTTCAAAAAAGAAACGACTCGAATTTTTGGTTCTTATTTTATTTTTTTTTTCGTTTTTTATTCTGCCTTGCTGTAGAACGACTGTAAAACCCCTCAAAAAGCTTCATAAAGAAGAGCTGATACACAAGTATTCCAGCTACCCCAAATGGTTCTGGCATATGCCCCAAAGCAGCAATAATCTATTTGCTGTTGGTTATGCGCAGACGTTTTTTTATCGAGAATCATCTATTGAAGAAGCAACCACAAATGGAATCAATGTTTTAGCTAAATACGTTTCTGTCAGGATTAAAGGAGAGCGGGGCTTTAAGGATACAATATTAGGTCCGGAATTTGCAGGCGAAGCTTTTAAAGAGGAGCCTGAAGGAGGCGTGTTAGATTTTGTAAAGAAAAATCACAAAGTTGTAGCCACTGAAACAGTGGGTGACATAACGCTTGTATTGTTGTGTACTGGTGAAGCTCCAACAATATCTTCTACAAAAGGATTTGATCAAAAAATCCCTGAATGGATATCAAAACTGCCCAAAAAACCTGGCTTTGTATATGCTGTGGGGCAGTCCAGTCCACAATTTCATGAAGAAGAAACCTGGCAGTTAGCTGAATATAATGCTCGAGTTGGCATGGCATTGTCGTTTGTTGCTCAGTTGCGAAGCCTTGGTAAAAGGCAAGATAAAAGCTTAAGTACAGCCGGCGCTGTCAAAACGGATGTTGTTTTGAGACGAGTTCAAGTTATCGAGCGCTGGTTTGACCCGGAAAATAGAATTCCCTATGTACTTGTGCACATGCCCCTTAAAGACAACAGTGAGGCTGTTATGGATTATGCTAAGAAGACTTCTTACCCCTTAAAAGAAGCTGAAGTTTATAAACATAAATAAGCCGGTTATCGTTTTACTGGCAAGTTTTCACGATTTTTTATTTACGATATGGAGAGATTAAATCATGCATAAAAAAACTTGGATGTCTTTTTTACTGGTTATATCTTTGTTTTTAACTCTTACAGTTGTGCAGGCGAAAGATGCGCCTGATTGGGTCAAGAATTTTGGTAAATCAAGTAAGTATCCCGAAATTAGGTATTTAGTCGGCTTTGGTTCGGCTGTAGGCAAAGGACCGGAAGCCTCTCAGATTGCCCAGGATAATGCACGTGCTGATATTTCCCGCAAGATCGTCGTGAAGGTCGAAAGCTTGTTCGCTACAGTAACGGAAGAAAAGAATAAACGGTTTTCTCAATATGCGAGTTCGATTACCCAGAGTTCCACGGTAATTCAGCTTATGGGACTTCAGACAGAGGTATATGTAGATGATAGCCGCAGAAATCCCGCCACATACGTTCTCGCTTATATTAGCCGGACAAAACTTGTCAGTATTTACACAGAGAAGAGCTCAAAACTTCGTGCTGATATAAAGAGAATTATTGCCGCTGCACAAGAGGATGAAAAGAACTCAAAAACAGAAGAAGCTGTAACAAAATACCTGAGTCTTTACCCGCTTTATGAAGAATTAAAAGAGGCAGAAACGATTCTGGTGGTGGCAAAACAGTTAAGTTCCATAGACGCCGCGTTTGATGAGCTGGCAAAAACTGACGAAACTAAAACTGAAATAAAACCTACACTTATGAGCCAGGCAGAGGTGTCTAACAAGATTGGCCAGCTCCTGAAGCAGTCGATGAAAGCTGTCGATGATGTGGCACGTATTGTTGTATTTCAGATCGCGAAGCACGTAAAAGAACCTGAAGGCAGAGTTCTGGTTACTCCCTTCACTTATCAGGATACAAAAATGAGCAGTACTTTTGCCCGGTATTTTCGACAAACGCTTGAAACCGAATTTGGACAGATAGGCAAATGGAATGCAGTGAATCAAACCAGAGATTTTAAACCCAAGTCTACGCAGATTACGCGGGACCTGGCGAAAGCCTCTGGTGCAGAATGGCTTCTTTCCGGCACTTACTGGGAACAGGAAGAGAAAATAAAACTGCTGACAAACTTGCGCGATATTAACACCGGTAAACCTCTGGCAGGCGCCTCGGTTGTTTTTGACAAAGAACTGATAAAATCCGCCAGCCTCGGTTTTAAACCACAAAATTTCAACAGTGCAATTATAGAACAGCAGGCATTTGCCGAAGGTGAGTTTAAAAGCGGGCAGCTTCAGGTTGAAGTGTGGACCAATAAAGGCAGTGAGAACTTGCTTCTTACAGAAGGCGAGACCATGAACGTAAATGTTCGAGTTAACCGGGAATCTCACATTCGCCTGCTCTATATTCTTGCTGATGGACGGCGCACGCTTCTTTATGACGATTATTTTATCGGCCAATCAAGAGTTAACCGTGCTGTTAAAGTTCCAGAGGAGTTTGTGTGTGTTCCTCCATTTGGTGCGGAGATGCTGATCTGCCTGGCAAGTACAGCACCTTTTGAAAAAGTGGAAACGGTTAAAGAGGGTGGCTATTTGTTTCTAAAAGAAGCACCACCGGAAGTTGCCGCTAAAAAACTTCGGGGATTCCAGAAAAAAGAGCAAACGGAAAGCCATCAAGCAGAGGCAAAGATTGTGATTACTACGATGAAAAAGTAATCTGCCCTGCCCTTCAGATAGAAAACTTCCTGGAATTACAGAATAATATCTCCCTCAGAAATTTGGTGGTTATGTTCCTGGTTTGCCTGAGGACTTAGCTAAGACAACCTCTTATCTTTCTATACTTAATGCAGGATCAAACTTTCCCGCAATTGTCGGGCTCTGAGCGTTCCTTGTTGCCCTCCTCACTTGCTCAGATAGGTAAGGAATGAGCTCTCCAAGAGTGACAATGTTATCCTTGTTGTAATCAGCTGCTCCTTTTAAGCCTTCGAGTAAGAAATGACTGAATACGCCATGGCCTCCGCCCCATTTTTCACCTTCCTGTGAATATTGCTTATCGTCTGAAGCACTAAGAACGGCAACTCCTTCACTTATTACGGAGAGTTTTTGTATTGCTGAGCTGATCGGATTGATTTTGAGGTCTCTGTTGGCTCTTCGGGCAACATCATAGGCTTGTCCAACTCCACCAGCATGGCAGGCATCGGCCATCACTACTACCTTTTTGGCTTTAACGAACCTCTTGAGTGCGGTCTCAATGTCCCACATAGGAAAGCCGGTGGTGGATATATTATCGTACTTAACATCATAAGGAAGAAGGAAAAGGTTTTCAGGGGAATCAGGGGAATCAGGAGATCCGTGGCCTGCAAAAAAGATAAGCACCATATCCTCTTCTATGGCCTGTTTGAGCCAAACAAACAAGGCCTCTCTAATATTTTGTCCTGTTGCCTGTTTGTTAACCAGGAGTTTTACATGTGAAGGAGGATAATGACCTCCCTCAGGGGAGATTAACCAGTCATGGAAAGACACAGCGTCAGCAGTAGCGTATCTGAGGGGAGGTATACGGCTGTCTTTATAATCGGATACCCCAATTATAACTGCCCAGTGCTGCCCAACGGGTACCCTTTCAAGGGAGGTAGTGACTGCAGGTGTTATTGGGAGCTCTTTTTTAGCTGCACCCATTTCAGCAGGCCTTACTGTTGGAGTAACTTTGTTTAGTTCTGTAGGAAAATCGGTTTCGGTTAAAAAGGATTCGACTGTTTTAGTGACTGAGGCGAAGATCAGTTTACTCGATTTTGCCATCGGGATTCTCTCTCCAGCAGTTTCTTCTATTACTTGGCTCCATAAAAGATTATTAGTTTTTGGCTCGATCAATAGGAATTTAACAGTGGCAGATGAACTTATCGGTTTGCGGGATGAATAGAATTCTACCATAGGTGCTATTCCATAAAAAATAGCAAGTACACTTGAGAGCCCTGAAATTCCTGGTTCGTCCACCTTAATTGATTTAATAATACCTTTTAAAATAACATCCACTTCTGCGCTTTTATTTTTATAAAGATTTACTGCTCTTTTGAAAATTTTGTCTTCTTCCAGAGATTTAACACACCAGTTAGTAACTTCAGCAGCAAAATCACCTTTTATGGATTTGGTTGCTTCACTTGGTGTTTCATCTGTAAACTGAATTCCGATTACTAGATCATATTTCGGAAGCCTTGAACTATCAATTACATGTTTTCTGAGTTCGAGGTTTGCTACATATTGAGTATGCGCACAGCCAAGTAAGCCTAATAATATAGAGAATGAAATAGAGTATAAAATTACTTTTTTCATCACTCAACCTCCATAAATTTGAAGGATGTAAAAATATTAAAATACCCAACCTCTCTATCTGGAAAATTGGGTGTTGGTAACCGGTCCATTGCTGCTTCCCCATAAGGTTCAAATATCATAGGGATGAATATTTCTTACGATGTCACAAAGTTAATAAGAAATCAAGACAGAAATTTAACAGTTTCGAATAATCATTCTTGTGATGAACTTAAAAGAGAGAGCCATGAGTAAATCGAAGATGCCTCCTATTCATCCTGGGGAAGTTCTGCTTGAGGAGTTTCTCAAGCCTATGGGGATCAGCCAGTATCGCCTGGCGAAGGATATTTCTGTCCCGCCCCGACGGATCAATGAGATTGTACATGGGAAACGGGCTGTTACTGCTGATACCTCCCTTCGCCTATCTCAGTATTTTGGAACTTCCGAGAGGTTTTGGATGAATCTCCAGACAAGATATGCTTTGGAGATAGAAAAGGACCGGTTGGGTGATCGTCTTACAAAGGAAATACATACAAGGGTGGCAGGTTAAGCCATAATAGTTTAGCTGATTATATATTTAAAAGCCATTTCCATACAGGTTTTACCTCTAATTCATATTCTCCGGATTTTATGATTTCTTCGCTGTCAAAAGTCAGTATAAGCCCCTTTTTAAGTCCAAAATGTTTAATGCCTTTTATCAAGGCTCGTGTTTCTCTTTCTTTTGTATCAGTAAGAGAAATATCATAACTAACTTGAATTAGTTGAGTTGCCATTTCATTTTCCACAACAACAAAATCAACTTCCTCTCCTTTCTGATTCCGCCAGTAATAAAATTCATTGCCTCTTCTTTTAAGCTCTACTGCCACAATATTTTCTAAAAATCGTGCTTCATTAGGATTAAAAGATAAATATTTTATAAAGCCATTATCGATTAAATAGATTTTTCTCGGATACTGCATCTGATCCTTTACATTTTTTGAATAATACAATACTTGAAATATAAAAAACGATTTTTCTAAATATGAGATATAATTGGAAATAGTATTTTTGCTACATCTGAACCCCATGCTCTTTAGAGTCTTGGTTAGTTTTGAGATTGAAACCATCACTGAATTCAGTAATAATTTTACGGTAGCATCTAATAAGGCTTCTTCTCTAATGTTGAATCGTTCAATCAGGTCTCTCTGTACGAGAGTTCTGAAATATTCTTGTATAACCTCCTTGCGCTCAAGTTCGTTTGCATCATAAATTTCTGGAAATCCACCGTAAATTAAAAACTCACGAAAGATTCTTTTAATTTCAATTATCTTCTGAGAATAAAGTTCTTTAATATCCACCGTCTTAAAATGGAGGTATTCATTAAAACTTAAAGGGAATATTGTGTAGTTAATAGTGCGGCCTCTTAATTCGGTAGGAATCTCTTTTAATCCAAGTTTTGAACTGGAACCTGTAACAAATATCTTGTATTCCTTGTCTATAGTACGTCGCAAAAATTTTCCCCACCCCGGGATGATATGTATCTCATCAAAGAGAAGATAAGTGGGACGTGTTTCGTAAAGTTCTTCTATAGAATACATCAATTCAGCAAAAACTTTTGTTGCTTCCGGGATTCTTTCATCTTCAAAATTGAAGTAAATAAAGAACTGATCCCTTATTTTTTCTAAAATAAGGAATAAAAGATATGTTTTACCAACTCTTCTAAAACCCGTTAACGTGATAATCTTATTTAATCTTTTTTTAATGAGAGATTTAGTGTCAAAATCCCTTTTCTTAAGGTCTTTTATCAAAATGTTCTCGTTTTCTTTTAAAATGTCTTTAATGATGCTTCTTAATTCCATATTGCACCTCTACTATACAATTATTGTTAATATTGTATAGTAAGCATGTAATAAATGTCAAGATGAACTTAAATTTGAAATAAAAAATTGATTTATTTCATGTTTGCTGACCATGAAGAAGAATTTATTTAATGCAGGTACATATAAACAACACTACTTAATCAAGCCGGCATGGTAAAAGAGATTACTGGCCTTTCCCGTAATAGACTTTTTGTTTTGTGGAATTACCTTGATTTATTTAAAAAATAGAGTCTTCTGAAATCCAAATTCGGACAGAATGAATAATCATGAATAATTCAGGTTACTCATACCTGAGGAAATCGACGGGATCGGCTATGGCAGCTTTGATGGACTGGTAGCTGATGGGCAGCGCCGCTATTATAAACGAAAGCACTCCGGCAAGTATGAATAGCAAAGGATTGAGACCCGTTCGGTAAGCAAAATTTTCCAGCCATTTGTGCATCACATACCAGCCGATAGGCCAGGCGATGATGTTAGCCAGGAGGATCCATCTGGAAAACTCTTTGGAGAGAAGGAGCACGATACTGGAGACAGAGGCACCCAGAACCTTGCGGATGCCGATCTCCTTGGTTCGCTTTTCGGCAGTAAAAGAAGCGAGTCCGAAAATCCCCAGACAGGAGACAAAAATGGCGATGAACGCAAAGTAACCGAAGATTCTCCCCAATTTTTGTTCGGTCTGGTAGAGGTTCCCGATTCCTTGATCCAGGAAACTGTATTCGTATGGATAGCCAGGCGCATAACTCTCTGACGTTTCTTTAATGTATCTGAGGGTATCTGGAATATTTTCAGGCGCAATCTTGATAAATACATATTTCAGCGAGCTGTAACGTCGCGGATTTATGGTGAACACATGAGGCATGATCTCCCTGTGCAGGGGAACATGATGGTAATTTTTAACGACGCCGATAATGGTCCCATCGTTTCCCCAGAATCTGAGCTGCTGTCCGACCGGGTCTTCCATCCCCATATATCTGGCGGCCTCTTCATTGATGACATAATTATTTTTATCGGCCAAAGACTCCCTTCTAAAACTGCGGCCATCCACAATCTCCATCTCGAATGTCTCGATATAATCGAAATGCGAAATAGAGTATCTTACATTGGGAGATAACTCCGGGTCTTTTCCCTTCCATTCCACTCCGCTGGTCTTATAGTCTTCTGCGTAGGGAACCTCCTGTCCTGCCGTGACATTTAAGATGTTAAAGTTTTGAAGCAGTTTATTCTTATAGCTTCCAAACCGACTCAGCAGGGGTTGGTTAACGCGCGTTTTGATTACAAGATCTGTCTTAATGCCCAGGGGCCTTTTCTGTATATAGCTCAATTGTTTAAAGACCACCGCAGTGCAGGCGATAAGCAATACGGAAATGGCGAACTGACCAACCACCGACACCAGGCGAAAGGATGAACGTCTGGACTTAAAACCCAGAGAAGCCTTAAGAGTGTCCACGGGTTGGCTGGATGATAGGAAGAAGGCTGGATAGATTCCTGAAATCAATCCCACAGCAAAGATCAGCCCAAACAGGAAAAAATACATCGTATGACTGTGAAGGAGAGAAAACGTGAGCTGTTTGGATGTGAGTTCGTTTATTAAAGGAAGGCCAATCGTGACCAGAAAAAGCGAAAAAACAAGCCCCAAAGCAGACATGAAAATGGATTCTCCTAAGAACTGTTGGATGAGCTCAGTCCGTTTGGCTCCCATGACCTTTCTCAATCCGACTTCTCTGGCTCGATTGGATGAGCTTGCCGTTGCCAGATTCATGTAATTGATACAGGCGATGAGCAGGATAAAGACAGCAATCACGGAAAATATATAGACATAGGTCCTGCGCCCAAAATTCAAATGAACCTTAGTCAGCGGCAAAAGATCGGTTTTAAGCCTTTCCGCCTGCTGGTAGGGACTGTATTTTTTTAAAGCTCCAGCGACTTTCTCTTTCAAGTCAGATAAGGAAGCATTCCTTTCGAGAAGTACATAAGAGGGATCACTCCAGTTCCAGTTGTTTTCCATTCTGTTGGGCAAAAGCGCTATAAAATCTAACTGGATATGAGAATTGGAAGGAATGTTTATAACACCCGAGACGACCAAGTCTGTCCTGTTGTTTAAGGTTAAAACTTTTCCCAGTGGATTGTTTTGACCGAAATACTTGGTGGCTGTTTTATCATTGATGACGATTGAATTGCGATTCTGCAAAGCTACCTCAGGGCTACCGTGTTTAAACCGGAAAGAGAACATGGAAAAAAAGGAAGAGTCGACGAGATTCACATTATTCTCGTAAAACTTGATGGGCAGGCCTTCATCCGGCTGATATTTGAACGAACATGTCCGCTGATTGCCAAGTTTGAATATCCGGGTGTAATGGATGATTTCGGGAAATTCATCCGCCAGGCGAGGGGCTAAAGCATAGGGAACATTAGGATCCATTACATCGTCGGGATGTATGATCGTCAGCAGGTACAGGTCATCCTTTTTCGCATGGAATTTGTCAAAACTCAGCTCATCCTGAATCCAGAGTGTAATCAATGTGAAACAGGCCATACCCACAGTCAATCCGAGGGTATTAATTGTGGCAAAAAGCTTGTTTTTTGTTATGTTTCTGAAAGCAATTTTGAAGTAATTTTTCAGCATAATAACTCCTTCTTCTTTTTTGAACCAATGACATGAAATTGAACGAGACAGAAGTGCAGAATGAGAATAGAATACATGAACACATTCATATAGTATATACTGAAATATTTCAAAAAGGGTTTACTTTTATCGAAAAACCTTAAATAATAGCTCAAATTCGTTACAATAACGAAAAAATGGGATTCGAAAATACACTATTTGTAAAATACGGTTCATCTCCCAATTAGTTGAAAATCATGACGGAGTAAGAAGGCAAGTTGTCATTCCTGCGGAAGCAGGAATCCAGAAGAATAAAAAAAATATTTTATAATAGACTGGATCCCTGCTTCCGCAGGAATGACGAAAGGA
>JADHWO010000009.1 GCA_016783445.1 Candidatus Aminicenantota bacterium | reverse complement strand
CATTCCTGCGGAAGCAGGGATCCAGTCTATTATAAAATATTTTTTTTATTCTTCTGGATTCCTGCTTCCGCAGGAATGACAACTTGCCTTCTTACTCCGTCATGATTTTCAACTAATTGGGAGATGAACCTTAAATAATAATAACTCTTTTAAGCTTTGTAATAGCGGTTGCAGAAGTCATAGCCAATTAGGCACCACGATAAATAAGAGCCTCCGGCTGTGCCTGCACCAGCTAAGGAACCTAATAAATTGCCTGCAAACATGCCTCCAATCGCGCCTAATATTGTGGCTATCCCTGCATCGATTGCGCAGTTTACCAGAGCTTTTTCACATACACCTGCAAAAAGTTGATGGGGAGCTGCGATTAATACTAAAGTAAAAAGGATTAGTATTGTGGCAGTAAATTTCCCAGCTTTTTTTCTTCTCGGATTATTCATTTTGACACCTCCTTTTTATAAGACGGGCTAAACAATAAAAATTTCTCATCTCCAGTCACGCTCAATTTTATCAACTAAAACTACTACAAGTTTTGTGCCAAAATAATGAATATAGATTAACCTGTTGAAATTAAAAGAGATAGATATCACAGGATAAAAATTTGGATATCAGAAATTCAGAATTGATGTCACAGTTTTTTCGGTTGTTTAATCTAATTAAGTGAAATTAAACAAAATACAGGAATGTGACATGACACAAAGTGTGACATTCATGCGAAATAAAGTAATATGTAAAGCTGTTGTCCTTAAATTTTGAGTTTAGAATAACTCAATACTTATAAAAAAATTAGGAGAGAACTAATCTGCTTTACACTCTGCAGCCTTTTTTTTCAATTCGTTCACATGTAATCCTAAATAATAGGGCTTCTGAGCTGCAAAGGCTTTTGCCTGTTCGAGTATCGCCTCTTCAACATATTTTGCGTTATAACGCCATGTCTGGTAGTTAAAAGTCACAGAACGGGTGAAATAGAGGGGTTTTAGTGCTTCAATGATGTCTTTTCTAACGTGTTGAGAGCCATTTTTATATGAAAAAAGGAGCTGGTAAACAAGCTGTGTCCACATTAGAATATCAATATTATAAATGTCTTGTTCAAACATTTTAATCAGGCTAGAACTGGCATAATCGCTTAGAATTCTTTTTAGGAGCTTTTGTCTGAGAAAATATTCTTTCCTTAATTTTTCTTTTAATTCTAGCATGTCAATCTTCAGTTCCTGCGGTTGCTCAAGTTTTTCAAGCCCAAATCGTTCCTTATTTTTAGGTTTTATAACTGGAATATTTATCCAGCATGGCTCCTGGGAGAGGAGGATCTCAAATAATGTCGTGATTACCTGGGTAAACATAGGCCCGAGTTTTGGAGCACTGGCTTTGTGGATCTTTGCACCGAGGCCCACCTCACAAATCCTGAAATTGCCGAAGATTGCATGCAGTGTCATAAAGATATCTACGCCATACTGTTTTGCGGAAGAATTCCATTTCTGGTTGAGCCAGTGCTTGATGAGAGAAGGTGAAAAACCGAACTCACCTCCAATTGGCTGCCGGATGTCCTCACCCAACAAGCCATAAAATATTGGATAACATATATGGTTTGTTATCGTTCCATCGAACTGATGGCGCGAATAGAGCGGCAGCGTGTAGTCATACCCCTTTAGAATTGGCTCCCCGAGATACTTTATCCATTCTGGGGTGATTGAGCGGAGGTCAGCATCAATAACAACACCACCCTTTAGTGTTTTTATATGATTTTTTGCAAACTTATAGAGATTTAAAAAGTTATTGCCTTTGCCCTTAACTCCTTCGGGTGTTGAGATGTAGTGTTTCTGGGTTTTAGTTTTTGTGGAAAGAAAGGCACCTTTTGTGTCATCTCTACTATTATTGTCAACATTAACAATTAAACATTTTAAATCACTAAAGTATTTTGTTAGCCCTTGGTCGACCTTCTTTGTGACAAAAGAAATAGTATCTGCCTCCATTAATGAAGGAATTCCTACGATGAATTCAACTCCGGCTATTGATTTGTTCATCAAAAACTCCTCATGTTTGATCATTTCTGCTATGTGTGAATTTAAATTATATCTTGCTCATTATAAGTAGATTACATGCTTTTGTCTATTTTTATGAAAAATATTTTTTTAGAAATTGTTTCTTTGGTATAATTAAAAGTGGCTGCAGGCATTTTTTTAAGCGAAAAATTTTTAGAGAAAAATTATAACTAAATATTTACTTAAAAGAAAAGGATAAAATAGAAAAAGGGAAAAGCTTCAAATTTAAATATTCTGCAGCCTGTTGAGCTTCAAAATAAAAGAGCTTTATATGCCATGAAGACAGATTAGACCAGAGAGTTTGTCAGTATTAATAGACGGTGCTTTCTCCTTTTGGCTGTCGAGGAAGCCCATTTTGGAAAAAATCTGGAAAATAAACTCAAAAAAAATCCATTCTTTACTTGATTATATTTGCATTTTGATTTATAAATTGAATTTTAACACCTAATTAGTTAGGGCCCTGCTTTAATCGAGGGTCGGCTTCGCTCGGAAGGATTGTTCCCTTTGCTAGAGTGGCGACCTGAAGTTTGGGACCATGATTGAAAAATTTTTAAGGAGGTCAATGCTTTGCCAAAAGGAACAGTAAAGTGGTTTAACGAGAAAAAGGGATACGGCTTTATAGAGCAGGAAAACGGTCAAGACATATTTGTTCACTTCACATCTATTACAATGCCCGGATTCAAGACGCTCGCTGAAGGCGATGAAGTTAAATTTGACATTGAAGAAAGCGACCGAGGCCCTGTAGCCAAAAACGTCACTAAGCCTTAATTCTCAACAATCCGATAACCTAGAGTAGCTTTACAAAATCTGTAATTCATCTTTTTAGGGGGACAAGTCTATTAGAAATAGCTCAAATATAATAATTCCATCTAACCAGTAGTGTAATATAAAATGTTGTTTATAAATTTAAACAAGCTTATAAAAATCGAGGGATTTTTTTGATTTGTCAAGCTTGTTGTGATATTAGTTACCCTTTTTAAATTCATAAAATATGTTTGAGATTATAAATCCGATGAGGAGAGATACGATAAAATGATAAAGCGTTTGGTTTTTTTATTCCTATTTTTTTATACAGTCTGTTTTATTTTGACTGCCTATTCTTATCCGGAAGAAAGTGAATTTGATATTAATGAAGTAAAAAAGGATGCTCCAAAAGTATTTCTAGATGGGCGCTGTGACCGGGACTATATCAGAACAGAAATTCCATATGTCAACTATGTAAGGGACAGGAAAGGGGCTGATGTCCATGTACTCATTACAACCCAGACAACCGGGCCTGGCGGCACGGAATACACAATTGCATTTATCGGATTAGAAAAATATTCGGATATTAAAGATACGTTAAAGTATGTCTCAAAAAAAGCTGACACAAGTGATGAAACCCGGAAAGGGATGGTGAAAGTTTTAAAAATGGGGCTAATACCCTACATAGCAAGAACGCCTATCGCAGATTTTATCTCTATATTGTTTGAAGAAGAGGTCAGGCCTACAGCTGTGGAGGATAATTGGAATTTCTGGGTCTTCAGCATGAGCCTTTCCGGTTCCTTTTTTGGAGAAAAATCATACAAATATTATTCTCTTTACGGAAACGTTTCTGCCAACCGGATAACACCCGAGTCAAAATTAAGAATGAGTATTTACGGCAACTTCAATGAGAGTAACTTTGACATAGATGGAGATACTATATCCAGTTCTTCAGATAGAAAAAGTTTTAGCGGCTTGTATGTAAAAAGCATCAGCGACCATTGGTCCATAGGGACCTGGTTATCAGCTTCTTCAGCGACTTACAACAACATAGAGCTTTCAATAAGCCCAACTCCTGCAATCGAGTATAATTTATATCCATATTCTGAATCCACTCGAAGACAGCTTCGTTTACTTTACCGGGTCGGCTTAAGTTACAGACGCTACAGGGAAGAAACAATTTATAATAAGACTTCAGAAAGCTTGTTAAGTGAAGAACTTGCTGTTACATTTGCGCTTAAAGAACCTTGGGGAAATGCAAGTGCTACAATTGAAGGCTCTCATTATTTTCATGATTTCAGTAAAAACCGATTGGAAATATACGGCCACGTGTCGTTCCGCCTTTTTAAAGGTTTATCTTTAAGAATGAGTGGAGGCTTTGCTGCGATTCACGACCAGCTTTCGTTGCCTCGTGCAGGAGCAGAGCTGGATGAGATTTTACTGCAGCGAACTGAACTTGCTACTAACTTCGAGTACCATGTCTCGATAGGTTTTAGCTACACATTTGGCTCTGTGTACAGCAATGTTGTAAATCCTCGTTTTGGAAGATAGATAAAGTCAAAATGGGGACAGGCTCCATTTTCTGTAAATGTAACTATTATAGGGAAGGACACTTTTTCCATTGTGAAAAATGGTGCTTGTCCCCATTTCTGCTGATAGAGGGAGTGTGAGAGTAATTCTTCAATTGACACAAAACTTTTCTGTATGGTATAAGCCATAAGCAATCAAGAGTGATTAAATATATGTCTCTTAAATAAAAATAGGATAAAAAAATGAGTGGTCAGCAGATACTTTTTGGATTGTTGGAATTTTTGGTTTCTATATTTGTAAGTTTTATCCTTATCTTTGGGAGTTACCGACTTTTCCTAATTCTAACTCCGCGCTTCGATGAAGAACGCCAGCTCAGGATGAAAAATACATCGGTGGGGATTATTCTGGGAAGCATTCTTTTTGGAGAAGCGCTTGTTGTTAAACAGGCAATTTATCCGGTCATGGCAGTTATCCAGATTTTTATCCTCGGGCAGGAGAAGAGTGCCCTTAGTTTTATTAAAATGTTAGGTTTTAGTGTTGGATATGTTCTCCTGGCCGGGATTCTGGCATTAATTTGTATTCTTTTCAGTTTCTGGCTGTTTAATAAATTAACTCCACGAATCAATCATTTTGAGGAAATCAAAAAGAATAACATAGCGGTTGCTTTGTTTATGGCCCTTGTTATTGTTGCTATTTGTCTTTTAATAAGCTCAGGAGTTTCAGGCCTAACCAAAGCTTTAATCCCTTTTCCTGAGGTTGGATCAATTCCTCTTGAATAATTTGCTTTTATGAAGACTCCGCTTCTTGCACTTTTTCTCGTTTCCTTATCTATAATCAGTTTAATTGTTCTGGCTTCCTATATGGCTGAAAATAACTCTTGTGATACGTCCTTGGATAACTTGAATTTTATTCTCCTCCAAAGGGAAAACAAAACAGCTCAAAATTATAGTATTTATGAAAAAGAAGGAACAGAAAGCGGCTATAAGCTTACTTATGGCTGGGAAGACTATGAAAAAAATACTCACAACATAACTTTTTCAATTTTAAAGCAGCAACTTTTGGATGCAGAGAGCGAATTTGGCTATTATCCTGATGAGCTGGAGAAACATATGAGTGAACATCTTGAAAAAAAACAAGGTGAGATGATTAGTTATTTAGAGAAATTTATAAGTCAGCGATTACTGCGGAGTAAATACTCCCAATATTTTTTTATGGATGATGTAAGCCCCAAGGATTTTAAACTCAAGCTTTCCGCACCTCCTTCTATTTATAAAAAAGCCAAAGCAGAATTCGACAGGATTAAGAATGAACTTACGAAGGAACAGACAAAATATCAAGAAAATATAGAAAAAGATCAGAAAAAGAGAAAAGAGGCATTTTTAAATAAAAGGGGATTCCGATTCATCGGAGATAAAATAGGTGTAAATTACAGTCTTTGTGTTCAAAACAACCGTGCCAGGGTAAAGCAAGTGGTCGAAGCAATGCGGAGTGAGAGTAAAAAGGAGTCTCTTCGACAATTCCTGGCTTTGATGTTAGCTTTTATTCAGGAAGTAAGATACGGACTTCCTCCCATTCAAGAAAATAACAAAGTGATTTTAGAATTCTGGGTACCCCCTAAGGTCCTTGTTTACAACATTGGAGACTGTGATTCTAAGGGAGTCACTTTTGCTTCCATGTGGATAAATTTTAAGAGATACCCTCTTCTTTTGATAAAAGTACCCAAGCATCTGTTCGTAGGATTGGCTATTCCGTCAATAGGAGGAGAAGGATTTACAATTAACGGCTTAAGGTACACTCTTTGTGAGGTAACAGGTCCCGGTAAGATACCTCCGGGATTGATTACTCGATACAGCCAGTTTTATCTGGAAGGCAGACAATTCCGGTATGAGCTGATAAAGTGATTTCGATTGAACCAAGCTAACTACTTGGGGATAAAAGGGGGACGGTTCTGTTTTTATCTGTAGGGGTTTGATTTATTGGTTCTCTTCCATTTTGTGTGGGTATTAATCAATAAGTATTCGGGAATGGTCTCGCTCCCGTTCAGATTTTTCACGCCATCCCTTCATCGCTCTTCTCGGCGGCTGCGTAACTCGCTTCGCTCAAACATACTCGCCGCCCGACTCTGTCGGATTTCCTCGAAGAGCGATTCATGGAGGCTAAATCTTCAAAGGTCGCTTCATCCATCCCCGAACACTTTCTATTAATCTATCAAGACATGTTTTGCCCACACAAAATGGAAGAGAACCGATTTATTAAACCCACCAAAAAAATAGAACCGCTCCCATATATATGTTTTCTTACAACAAAGAATTTTAAAGTGCCATTTACTTTAATCCGACTCCAATCTAACAACTAAACTAGATAGACTAAATGGATTATTATGGTAAAATAAAAGAAAAGACATGTTGTATTTAAAGGGAAGAAATGGAAAAAAGAAAGCTTTTGGTATTTTTTCTTGTTAGTTTCTTTGCAATTCCAGCTTTAGGGCAGCAAGAGACCCTTATAAGTGGAAAAGTTGAGAGCGGGGGTTTTGGAGGTCCGGCATTAAAATTTACACATTTGAATGGAGAATTTGGCCTTTTTATGGGCGGTCGTGGTGGCTGGATAATTAATCATTCTTTCTCACTTGGAGGAGGCTGGTATTTTTTATCAAATGAGGTAAATGCAAATCCGCCTAATGAGGATCTCGACCTTCGAATGAACTACGGGGGATTAATTCTGGAATACATTTTCCAGCCACAAAAAATTACTCATTTTTCTGTTTCGGTTTTATTCGGGGTAGGAGGAGTTTCGCTCTATGACAGGAGTGGCGGCAACGGAGTTCCAGAAGATAATTCTACATCTTACTTTGTTGCTGAGCCAGGATTTAGTTTTATAGTAAATGTAGCAAATAATTTTCGAATTAATCTTGGAGCCAGCTATCGATATATAAGTGGAGTTGATCTGGCTGGAATAAAAGAAGAAAATTTGAGAGGAATCAGCGCAAATTTGACCTTAAAATTCGGAGAATTCTAACTTCGACATACAACAAAGTAGCCTTGACAGGTCAGGCTTTGGCTTTACACGTTTTTTTTGATTAATAACAGAAATCGCAACTTCAGCAAGAAGAACAGTGAAAATTGACTCATGTGGAGAATACTATGTTAAGTAAACAACTATTTTTGTTTTTGATCGTATTTTTTGTTTTTATCAGTTTTATAAACACAAATGAAGTACAGAGTTCTAAAAAAAGGCAGAGTCCTGCTGTTGGTACAAGTGGTATAGTCAGCTCTGCTCATCCGGTTGCTACACAGGTTGGCCTTGATATTCTTAAAAGTGGCGGTAATGCATTTGATGCAGCGGTTGCTATTGCTGCTTCCTTAAATGTTATTGAGCCGATGAACTCAGGGATTGGCGGTTACGGGACAATTCTTATCTATGATGCCATCAAAAGAAAGGCTCGATTTCTTGACTCAAGCGGTAAAATTCCCGCGAATGTAAATTCAGATGTTTTCCGTCCACCCACGCCAAATTATAAGGACAATCGGCGCGGGCCAAAGGCTGTATCCACGCCGGGAAATGTTAATGCATGGTGGGCGATGTCCTCTGAATACGGGAAGCTCAAGTGGGATAAACTTTTTGAAGGCGCGATTAAAACCGCTGAACAAGGATTCGAGATTAATGAACGATTTGCTCGAGTTATAAATCAAACATTTTCTGAATTTAATGAATACGGTCAAGCTGTTTATGGCAGAGAAGGTTTACCTCTGGGAAAGGGAGATGTTCTTTTCCAGAGAGACCTTGCTCAATCATTTCGGTTAATAGCTAAAGAGGGCCCTGGGGCTGTTTACGGCGGAAAAATCGGAAAAGTTATAGATAGAGTTATGAGGGAGAAAGGCGGCTTCTTGACCATTTACGATTTGATTGCTGACAGAGCAGAATGGTGGAAACCCATCAGCATAAATTACCGTGGGTATACAGTGGCAACGGCTTCGCCTCCTTCCACAGCATTTCCTTCGCTTATCCGGCTAGGTTTAATGAGCTGCTTCAATAATGTTAATCTTGGGCACAATACAGCGGGCTATCTTCACCGTTTTGCTGAAGTTACTAAACACGCTTTTTGGTGCCGTCTCGCCTATGCAGGTGATCCGGGAATTAATCCACCTCCACTGGATAATCTGCTTTCTGAAAAATATTGGAAGGAAGTTGTCAAAAATATAAATATGAAGAAAGCAATGCCATTTTCTCAACCAAAAACTGTTGTGAAGAGGGGAGATAATACAACACATTTTGTTGTTGCAGATAAATGGGGAAACATCGTTTGTGCAACACAGACACTCGGCAACTCATTCGGCAGCCGCATTATGGTGGAAGGCACAGGTATCTGGCTTAATAATTCACTTGCATACTGCACCTTTGAACCAAAAGGAAATCCTATGGATGCGCATGCCGGCCATAGGAAACTCTCGGGCGACTGCCCGACCATTATTTTTAAGGATGGAAAGCCCTGGATCGCTATTGGAACACCGGGTGGTCATACAATAGGCCAAACAGTCCCTCAAATGGTCATGAATATGATCGATTTTAAGATGGATATTCAACAGGCTATTGCAGCGCCACGTATCAGCTTTAGGGAACCGGACATCATTCTTGTGGAGGGAGGGATTAATGTCTCAGTTCAAAATGCTCTTGAAGACCTGGGACATAAAATCCGTTTAGTTGAGGCACTTGGCAACGCGCACGGATTAATGATCAAGTATGATTCCATGGGAAAACTGGTTCGATTTTTTGGCGGCGCTGATCCTCGTGGCACAGGACTGGCCAAAGGATATTGATAACCAAGAGGACTTTGGATTGGAAGCATCTTTATTTCCGTGATAAAGAAACAGTCAGGCAAACTGATTAGTCAGCCCGTGTATTTTCCCCAGCGAGAAAAATCCACTTATTCCTCGGCTTGCTCTCCTCGTTGAGGAACCATGCCCGCTCGCCTCCGGATGGCTTCCTAATCAGTTTGCCTGACTTCCAAAGAAATTGTCACGGAAATAAGGATGCTTACCTTTGGATTTTTTATTTGATATTTCTAATCAGCTCTTCTCTTATATCTGACACCCTTCTACCCATGTCAGAGAGAGTTTGAAGGAATTCGGAACGCCGGTCCAGTTGCTTCTGTAAAACCAGCACGCCAGTCTCTGAGATTTTGTGAAAGGAATTAATTGCGGTTTTTATTCGGTTTAACTCAGTTTCCAGTTCAGAAAGGCTCATTTTCTCAGGATCCCTGGAATAGATTATTTCCGGTGATCTGGGATATTCTGTATTAAAATTAGGTGTTTTTTCCATGGACTCATGTTCTTTTAAAACAGGCGGCAGCTCTTCCTCTGAAACCTCGGTGCTTTCTCTTTCAGTGGACTGGGATGAGGTTTTTGTTTTTTCTTCGATCCATTCGTTAAAGCTGTCTATCAATTCGTTCAATTTCTGTTTTGCTATATTCATGGCCTCAATTTCTGTCGTAATAAGCCGGATATCATCTTCTAAATCAATTGTAGCCTGACAGAGAACGTGAAAGCTAAGAATATCCACTTCTGGAGGTGAAATATTTTCAAACTGGTTTTGTATTATTTCAGTAACCATCTGAGGAATAAAAACATTGCCTTCAGCAGAGGATATTTGATTCTCAAAAGCTTTAACTGCATCCATAGCTTTTATCTTTGTGGCAGGATTGAGGTTTTTCCCGATTCGATACTGCTGCTTGAGTATATCTTTTTTATAAACTTCTTGTGCAGAGTATATAAAAAAAGTCACAGCCAGCAGACAGATCATCAAAATAGGGACAAGCCATCCTGAAATGGTTAATGGAGTTTTAGCTTTCATGTCAATTTTTCCTTGTATATTTCAGCTGCTTGCCTCTGTTTCCAATTGCGCTTTTTCTGCTATTATTAATTTTCCTTATCTGTTTTCCCTATAAAAGCTTATAGCACAGGAGAGATTTGAAGTCAAAATAATGAAAAAAGGAAAAATTCCTTATTTTATGTTTTTAACTAGGATTTCCTGTATTGTTGATTTCTTTTTATAAAACAATTTAGCTTTTTAGTTTCCGGTAGAGTCTATTTAAGCTTTACAGTTGTTGAGCCTCCATAATAAATCCCGTTAAAAAGGAATTTGAAGGTCCCGTGGGGTTGGGCTCTACGGATAATCTCAGGCCCGTACAGAAATAGCTTGCCTTTGCCAATACCGGCCTCAATGATAATAACGCCTCCATCCAGAAAGTGCTTTCCCCAGGCCCATCCGCTCCGTAAAGGATTCTTGCTGTCAAACCAGGCAACTGGCTGTATTCCTTTTTTTGTAGCTACGGGTTGGAGTAGAAAGACAGGACTGTTATTAAAAGAAACATCCACTTTCTCAGGCATCCCATATGCCAAGGGATTTGTGTTATCGACACGCACCTGAAGGATAGAGCCTGGTACAAAGTACTTAGCCCGAGGCAAGGATTGTTCTGTCCCGTCTGGAAGTTTTTCAACGAGGGAATTGGTTATGGGTAGACCGGCATAGTATCCAATACTGGTTGAACTGCCGATAGCAAGAATTGTGCCGCCGTCCTTCACAAACTGGATCAGATGCGGAATGGTTTTGGCGGCGGTTACAGTTCCGACTCTATTGTGGTATTCCTGAGGAATACTTTTCAGATCAGGCGCAGGGAAACTGCGAAAGCGACTTGTGCTGTCGGGTCTAATACGGGGAATAGCGCCGCGGACAAAAATGAGCACGTCATACTGACTGGCCAAGTTTCCTGCATCCAGGGAAGGAGGGTAGACCACCTCAAACGGGAACTCAAACTGTTCGAGTATCCAACGCAGCCAACCGGACTGCATTGAGCCTCCATAATGATCCCATATTCCTATACGCAGAGAGCGCAGAAGGAAAGCTTCACCAGAGGGCCTCGATTTTGTTCCTTCGAAATTTAATCCGATCTCTTTAGTTAGTTTCTCTAGTTCAGGAACAGTGGAACGTTTTGCCGGAATGTATATGGTGCCGGCAGGATATGTCTTTCCGTTGGACAAAAAAGCTTTCTTTAGCCAGCAGACTTTTTCCTTTTTTTGCAGCAGGCGGTTGATGGCAATGAATGAGTCATTGATCCTGTGGTCTAAAAGGAATCCTGCAGTTTTCCCGCTACGCGTGACAGCTCCAGCAGGAGGCTTCGCAAGGTCTTCGATCTTCTCGAAAGGGCCCTCAAATCCGTCGAGAATCCGGTCAAAATCCACTCCCATTTGATAAGCCAGAGTCCAGCCAGCGTTGTCATAGGGAGGGATTGGTGCTCCGCCCGGATAGGGGATGTCGTCGGGATGATCTTGAGGTTCAAACATGGAGATAATATGCGGGCGGAAAGCTTGAGCGGTCTTGACTATATAAGAATCCTTAGGATAGGCTTTTCCAGCCACATCAAAGGAGTGAGTCGCGCGAAGTACCGTAACGCCATTCTTGATGAGAGTGTTCACAAATTTAGTGGCTGTTAAAAAGTCAGGCTGGTCGGAAGGAAGGATGTAACCTCTCGGGTCCCGGTTGGCAGGCTCATAAAGCATTTTATAGTACTTGTGTGGATAGCCCTGTGAGCGGCCAAAACCGCTTGGCTTTACTTTATCTTTTTTGATTGCTTCCTCGACGGCGGCAATCTGTCTTGGATAGATGGTCCAGTTATCGCGGCTTCCTCTTTTAATAGAATTTTTTCCCATGAGGTAAATATTGTACAGGAAGTCTTCATGGTGCTTTGAAGCCAGGTCGAGGATAGCCCGGTCAGCAGTTATTGAGTATTCGATAGACTGGCGGAAATGCCATTTTTGCGGTGCTATGGGATACGGTAGGTCATTCCTGGGCAGCTGTCTCTGGGGAAGAAAAGGTATTTCCATGGGAGTAGGGTTCCCGATGGTTTCTGTGAGAATTCCAATCATGTTGTGGAAATATGTTGTGGTCCGCAGCCCTCCGTTCCACCATGTCGAATATCTGGCTCCTGACCTCATTGTTGCTCCTGGTTTTCCCTCGGCAACAAAACGGCTGTGCATCGCGGTTCCGACAAGTTCGATCCCCAGCGGAACAAGAGGGTCAAAGCAGTAGTTAAACGGGTCCCGGAAAGGTGGGGCAAATAAGACGCATCCTGAGGGGCCAGACTGGTGCTGGTTGTAAACAATTTGCGGAAACCATTCGC
Source organism: Candidatus Aminicenantota bacterium (assembly GCA_016783445.1). Classification (GTDB taxonomy): domain Bacteria; phylum Acidobacteriota; class Aminicenantia; order Aminicenantales; family Aminicenantaceae; genus JADHWO01. The sequence continues at coordinate 43,332 of JADHWO010000009.1, read as the reverse complement.
TGTAGAGTACCCGGTTAAGAGCTTCTGTCTCGGGCTGAGTGACCATGTAAAAATCCCGGTTGTTATCATGGCCGATGTATTTTTGGTAAAGACGGGGAAGCCCTCTCGTAGACCGTTTTGTAGGTTCTGATTCACGCATGTACCAGTTCGACACCAGTTCCATTCCATCAGGATTTGAAGGGATAGCAAGCAAGATGACATCATTTAAAATCCTTAACGTCTCCGGGTCATTCCGGCTTGCCATTTGATAAACAAGTTCGATGAGCTGCTGGGCCCCCAGGACTTCAGAGCCGTGAAGGCCTCCATCAATCCAGACCACAGCCCGTCCTTCAGCGGCCAGTGCTTTTGCTTTGCCGTCAGTTAGTCCCTCTGCTAAAGCCATCTGCCGTGATATATCTTTATAATGGTCGAGTTTCTTGTGATTTTCAGGCGAGGTGATAATCGCCATAAGCATTGTGCGCCCTTCAGCGGACCGGCCAATTTCTACAATAGATATCCGGTCGGATTCCTGAGCCAGTTTTTTCCAGTATGAATCCAATTGGGTGTAGTTAGCCAGAAAATAGTCGTCCCCGGGATTAAAACCCATATGTTCCTTTGGGCTTGTGATTTTATCCTGGCTGAGAACCGGTACGGAAACCAATACTAATAATAAGCAAAGTGAAACAAGGGTCTTATTGTGTCGCATTTATTCCTCCTTTTTCCCGATTTAGGATATAAATTTATCTTTTTTCCAAATTTGTTTTATTATGCGATTTTTTTCCATTACTGATAAAAAGCTTATAGCATAAAAAAAAGGGACACGCTACTTTTTTAATAGTGGGGCTTGATTCATTTGTAGAGGCTTGATTCATCAAGCCCACTTTTTTGAAGAATTAAAAACAGGAGACTGATAAAAAATAGACCTTTTTCCTTATTTCTCGTATACTTCTTTGACAAGAGTATGTCTCCAAAGAATAGAATTATAGAAATACGGAACTTTTTTTTAACAAGTCTCGTCAGTTTGCGTAAATTACGTGTGTATTAACACAATAGTTATAGACTTCATCTAAAATATTTAAGGAGGAAATGATGCGTACACGAGTTATCTTTGTGTTAGTAGTTTTATCCATTTTTGTTTTTGGATGCGCTCCAAAAGAGGAAATGCCCCGCCTTATTCCGATGGAGGATTTTTTCAGGAATCCTGAAAGCGCTGGGTTTAACCTTTCTCCTGACGGAGAGCATCTTGCTTTTATGAAGCCCTGGCAAAATCGATTGAATGTTCATGTACAAAAAATTGGCAAAGAAGAGGTTGCAAGAATCTCCAGCGCAACCGAAAGGGATATCGCTGGTTTTATCTGGGCGAATAACAGCCGCATTGCGTATGTGCAGGATACAGCAGGGGATGAAAACTTTAGATTATATGCTGTAAACATAGACGGTTCCGACTTTAAAGAACTTACGCCGTTTGAGAAAGTGAGAGTAAGTATAATCGATGAGCTGGAAAATGATGATGAACACATGTTGATCGACATGAATAAACGTGATGCCCGTGTATTTGATGTTTACCGCATCAACATCAACACAGGAAAAATGCAGATGATTGCTCAAAATCCAGGAAATGTGACCGGATGGATGACCGATCATGATGGCAATTTAAGAGTAGCCATTACTACAGATGGAGTCAACACAAGTGTGCTGTACCGCAATTCAGAAAAGGAAGATTTCCAAAACCTGATCACAACCACTTTTAAAGAGACTCTAACACCGTTATTCTTTACGTTCGACAACAAGAACCTTTATGTCGCTTCCAATATAGGTAGAGATAAAGAAGCAATTTATGAGTATGATGTGGAGAATAAAAAGAACATCAAATTATTATATGAACATCCTGAAGTTGATGTTAATTATTTGTTAAAGTCAGATAAGCGTAAAATTATTACAGGTGTTTATTACTATACTGATAAAGGGCATTATTTTTTCTTTGACAAAAACAGGAAACAATTGCAGGAAAGCCTGGAAAAGCGTCTCCCAGGATATGAAGTTTCTGTCACAAGCGCGAGTAAAGATGAAACAAAGGTTCTGGTTAGAACTTACAGTGACAGGTCACTGGGAGCCTATTATTATTTTGACCGTGATGCAGAAGACTTCAAAAAGCTGGTAGATGTTAGTCCCTGGTTGAATGAAGATGAACTGGCTGAAATGAAACCCATCTCTTACAAGTCCAGAGACGGGTTGACCATTTACGGATATTTAACCCTACCCAAAGGCGTAAAATCCAAGAATTTGCCTGTTATCATCAATCCGCATGGCGGCCCCTGGGCCAGAGACACATGGGGCTTCCTGCCTGATGTCCAGTTCCTTGCTAATCGGGGTTATGCAGTGTTGCAGATGAATTTTAGAACTTCAACCGGTTATGGACGAAAATTCTGGGAAGCCGGATTTAAACAATCAGGACTTGCTATCCAGGATGATATCACAGACGGAGTGCTCTGGCTGATCGAGCAGGGAATTGCTGATCCAGAACGTGTGGGTATCTATGGTGGTTCTTACGGAGGGTATTGCACTCTGGCAGGTGTAGCATTTACTCCGGATTTATATGCATGTGGTGTGGATTATGTCGGGATCTCAAGCTGGTTCACAATATTAGAATCTATCCCACCTTACTGGGAACCGATGAGAGATATGTTCTATGAAATGGTAGGAGATCCGGAAAAGGATAAAGAGTTACTTGAGGCAACTTCTCCTCTTTTCCATGCGGATAAGATTAAAGCGCCCCTTTTTGTTGCTCAGGGAGCTAATGATCCCCGTGTAAATATTAAGGAATCAGACCAGATCGTGGATGCTCTGAAAGAGCGTGGTATTGAAGTTGAATATATGGTTAAAGACAATGAAGGACACGGTTTCAGGAACGAAGAAAACCGGTTCGATTTTTACAGAGCTATGGAAAAGTTCCTCGGCAAGCACCTCGGCGGAAGAGTAGAAGAAAAAATTCAAAAATAAATACACCGGAGCTCAATGAAATGAGACTTCTAAAACTTTAAAAATTTTTAACTCTTTAGAAGTTGTTTTTGTAGAGGCCTGATTCCGGTTTTATTTTTTGTATATTCCTTCTCTGGGACCAAAAGAAAACAAGACAACGGTGTCTGTTTCTTTTTTATAGATCAATCTTTTACTTTGACCTTTAGCTGTATATCTAAAGTATCTCAAATTTATAAATTCTCCTTTAAGTTTTTTCACTTCTTCTGGATTTTTCAATATTTTTATAATAGCTTCTTTTAGGGCTTCATTCTCTTGTTTTTCTTTTATTTTTTTTCTTAATTTCTTGAATTTGGCAGTTTCAACAAGCCTCATCTAGAAATCCTTCAATTTCAGTTCTGATACATTTCCCATCTCATAATCAACCATGGCTTCTATTATATCCTTAATCTCTTGAACTGTAAGTTCAGGATTTTCAATCGCAAGGAGCCCAATTCTTAACACATATCTCATAGCGCTAGAAAAATCCCGCTGCTCTTTTCTGGCAAATATATCCAAATCTCTTATTAAATTATCATCGATTGCTACAGTTTTTCTTACCATTTTCATCCTCCGCATACTTTATATGATAATTTCATAATCTTGTCAACTTTTTCTGATGATTTTTTTCTTATTTCTTGACTTGCACTTCGTCGCGCCAGTAGCGGAGTTTTCCGACTCCTGCGTTATCCGGACTTGCATCAAAAGCCAGACCAAAGAGTGAAGGCTTGGTTTCCACGAGAACCTTACCCTGAAAGAGGGCTTTGGTCAGGTTAACAATCGTGTAGTTCAGTTTTGCCCCTTGTTGGCATGCAAAGATAAAATCGCCGTTTGTCTCAAAATCGCCGTAATTGATTTTGCCCGATTCATAGGTATATTTGGGGCGTCTCCAGTCACGGATTATGTCCATCCGCAGGTTTTTCTTAACAGCGACAACCAGATCCTTGTCTTTAGTCTTTATTCGAACTCCCAGGCCGGCTCTCTCGGGCTGGATAGGAAGAACACTGATCCGGTCTTTCCATTCTAGATATGGTTCCTGGGCAGAGTGGGGGATAAGCACGGTCACAAATCCAACTGTTTCACCGAGTTCAAAATGCTGGGCGGTTGTCTGATGGATAAGGAGTTCGTCCTGATAATGGCGTTTTTCAGGCTCTACTCCTTCCAGGCGGTAATGTGTTGATGGGAATACGATAAGGAGATGCTTATCTTGAGGTAGCTCCTGCGTCTGAATTTTGTCATAAACCGTATCGTACCAGTGCTTCCCGTATGCAACGATTTTCCTTGTGTGCCAGAGGTTAGAGAGTGTAAAAAACTCTTCTTTCCTGGATTTGAAAATATCAAAAACAACAAAAATCTCCGGGCTTTTTATATAAGTTATTACCCTGTCCCATTCGTATCCCATATTGTCATCGATAAGCCGCGTCCGGCTGTAATCAAAATCAGGAAGCGCCAGGAAGTCCACTTTCTGCGTGCGGACTTTCCGGTATGAGCCTGCATTGCGCAGGAATTCAAGGATTTGCTGTCCTGGCACTTCATCACGGTGGCTGTAGCGGTACTGGCCTTCTTTTTGCCCTATCCAGATTTTTTCCGGCCGGACACACAGACGGTTGTGGAAATAATCCTGCCTGTAAGCGCCAAAAGGACCGCTGGGCATATAATCCCGGTATCCGCCGTCATGAAGCAGCACAGAACCACCGGACATGAGCAGCACAATGCTGTTTTCGTCCGAGTGCCCGTGAGTCATTTTTTCTTCCTCAACCGGGATAGTATCCCTTAGATAATCACGGAAGTTTAAGCCGCCATCCCCTTCGTCTCTGTAATTCAAGAGCATATAAGTGGATGGATTGTCCCAGCCGTTCCGGAAAACAATTTTTTTCCCCTGGACATCTTCCATAACTTCTTTAGATAAAGTTTTAGGTGGATGGGCTGGAATCCCGTCGCTTCCCCAGCGGTAACAATCCAGAAGGATATACCCCAGGCCTACATTGGTCGGATTTTCAAAATCTAAAAATTTCCGTGCGATTGTTGAAGCTGCCCATTTCAAATGAGGGTCTTTATACAAATTGGCGGCAGTCTCAAAGTAAACAAGAAAACGGTTCCAGTTCGAAAGCCAGTTAGCATCTCCAAAGTCCGGAATCATATCTGCAGGGCTCATCAGATGAAGGAAATACTGGGCGTAATAATACATCTCAGGGGTTTTAAACATCTCTTCCATTTTTCCTAAAATATCTGCATACCCGCAAAGGGCATAGAGCCATACTCCATGGTATATAGTTGCATCCTCTATCTGCCAGTTTCCCCAGTTGTCGTCCCCAAGAGCCCTGCGCTGCATTTCCCATTTTTTTGCGCTGGGATGATCGGGAAGGGCACGCACAGCCCAGGCTAAGGACTCAGCACGCAGTGCAGTACGGTTCATTGGGCCCCATTCCTGGGTTCTCAGAAGATAAGTCATGCTTTCAGCTATATCCTTTTCAACTTTTTGCTTTTCAGAGCTTGAGAAAACTTTCAGGCGGTTTAGCGTATCATAGGCACGGATATAACGCATTACTGTAAAAAAATCGGGAAGAACTGGAACGCCATCTGCATAGTCTGGGCGCAACTTGATGGATGATTCAGGATACATCGAGCGGTAGTCACTGTACACAAGAAGAACTTTTTTTGCCCGTTTGGCATACTCTGGATTTTTCTCCTTTTTATAGAGATAAGAATATATGACTGCCATTTCCAGAAGACCGCCCGGAGGCCTGTAGCCAAAAACATTCTCAGGATCAAAGCGCTGTTTCCATTTTTGTATCACTTCATCATAATGCTGCCAGGTCCAGTCTGCTGAGTCCCGGGCATAGGACAGGTATTTTGCTCTGGGCACAGTATCAAGGGAAAATGCCGAATCTATGGAGCAAAACATAAAAAGGATTATGGATACGAAGCAAAAAATCGTTTTAAATTTTCTTTTACTCATCGATAATATTCCTCCATTGTTCTCTAAACATGGACTTGATTCATCAAACCCGTTATGGTTTACTCATGTAGGGATTCGATTTATCAAACTCACCTTCTAGAATGTTTTTGCGAACGCAGTGTGGCAATCTCTTTTTTTCCTGTAGGGGTTTGATTTATCAAACCCACTATTATTATTATTGAAGGGATTTAATTAATCAGCCTGAACATTTGATAGCTTGAATACAAAGATTCTAAGACATAGATACATAAAAGGGCGTCACCTGTCAATAAACCTTTGTGCTTTAATGCAACATTTCAATCTTTTAATAGAAAAGAATTTGCTTTTTGTTTATTTTGGGTTTAAATTTTCTTAAAGGAGGTCCAGTCATGCGAATAAAACGCTTTTTTCTTTTATCTCTTCTCCTTGTTTTCATTTTTTCATTCTTTGGATTGTTAGGTCTTCAAGCGCAGGAAACTGCTTTTGATGTCAGAGCATATTACGACAAGGCAGAATACATGATTCCCATGCGAGACGGCATCAAGCTTTTCACTATCGTTTATACGCCCAAGGATACCTCTCTGAAATGTCCGATTTTTCTCTACAGGACTCCTTACTCGATCCGCCCCTATGGGCTCAACAATTTTCGCAGACTGCTGGGCCCATCTGTTGAGTTTGACAAAGACGGTTACATCTTTGTGTACCAGGATGTCAGAGGTAAGTATAAGTCTGAAGGTGAATTCCAGGTTATGAAGCCTCTTTTCCTTGATAAAATGAGCTCCAAGGTTGCCGATGAAAGTACTGATACATACGATACAATTGAATGGCTTCTGAATAGAATTCCAAATCATAACGGGCGCGTGGGACAGTGGGGCATCTCCTACAGCGGATGGGAGACAGTCATGGGAATGGTTGATGCCCACCCAGCTCTCAAAGCCTCTTCACCGCAGGCTTCGCCGTCGGATATGTTTATCGGAGATGACTGGCATCATAACGGAGCGTTCCGGGTCATGTATGCTTTCTCCTGGTTATCAGGAAATGCCCGCCTCCGCACAGCCCCGACCGAGAAGCGCAGCAGGCGTTTTGACTACGGGACTCCCTGGGGTTATAAGTTTTTTCTGGAGATCAGGACGGTTTCCAGGATCAACGAACTGTACTTTCATGACCAGGTCCCTGCTTGGAATGAATTTATGGAGCACGGCACCTATGATGAGTACTGGCAGAACCAGAATGCATTGAACTATCTTAAAGACATAAAACATCCTATTTTGAATGTTGCCGGCTGGTTTGACGCCGAGGATTTCTATGGGCCAATGTCCATCTATTACACAATTGAGAAAGAGAATCCGAAAAATAAAAGCACGCTTGTAGTCGGCCCGTGGCTTCATGGGGGATGGCGCAGCATGGAGGGAGATCACCTCGGCTGTATAGACTTTGGTTCCAAGACGTCAAAATACTTCCAGAGGGAAATTCAGTATCCATTTTTTAATAATTATCTCAAAGACAAGGGCGATTGGAAGGCACCTGAGGCGGTTGTGTTTGAGACAGGAACAAATGAGTGGAAAACTTATGATCAATGGCCGCCAGAGGGGGTTGAAATGACAAAACTCTACTTTCACCCGGACGGCAAACTGTTATTTAACCCCCCTGAAGACAGCGCTTCTAACGCGTGCGATTCCTACATCAGTGATCCGGACAAACCGGTCCCTTTCTCAGCAGAGATCCGTACAACACAGGGACACCTCTGGATGATCGAGGACCAGCGGTTTGTGGCAACCCGCCCTGATGTACTGGTATACCAGACGGACGTACTTAAAGAGGATGTGACTATCGCCGGACCAATTATAGCCAGCCTTCAGGTATCCACCACAGGAACTGATTCAGACTGGATCGTAAAATTGATAGATGTCTACCCGGGCAATGCCCGTAAAAGTGATTATTGTGATGTGAGGATGGGGGATTTTCAGATGCTCCTTGCAGGAGAAATATTCCGTGCAAAATTCAGGAAGAGCTTTGTTAAGCCGGAGCCGATGATTCCAAATAAGGTTACAAAAATTGAATTTGACTTACGGGATAAATACCATACATTCCGGAAAGGACACAGGATTATGGTGCAGGTGCACAGTACATGGTTCCCTGTGTATGACCGCAACCCGCAGAAGTTTGTTGACATCTATTTTGCGAAGCCGTCAGATTTTCAGAAAGCGACACAGAAAGTATACAGGTCAGCGAAATTCCCCTCACACTTGATCCTAGGAGTATTAAAAAAATAAAAAGTCCCAAATAAGATAAATGGGAATCAGTGGCGGAGCTACTCTTTTAATTTGTCATTTAACATGGATATGAGTAGAATCAGCGGCAACAATACGATTGCGGCCCTGCTCTTTGGCTAAATAAAGAGCTTTATCACAGGCACTGATAAGATTATCCCTGGATGTTTGAGATGAAATATCTGATGAGGTTCCGCCAAGAGTGATAGTGACATCCAGAAGAGCGGATTCCGTCTTTATTTTATTTTCATTTACAGAACGGCAAAGGCGCTCTCCAACTAATTTTACAATGTCTATTCCGCAGTTCGGAAGAACAAAAAGGATCTCGTCTCCCCCGTAACGGCCAGCTTTATCATAGAGCCGGATAGAATTTTTTACGCGAAGAGCTACTTCAGCAAGAACCATATCCCCGGCAAAGTGGCCATAAGTGTCATTAATCTGTTTAAAATAGTCAATATCGGCCAGTATAACTCCTGTAGGCCGGTTTTCCCTCCAACCGCGGTGGATTTCTTCATCCAAGAGCTCAAGAATTTTATCTCTTTTTAATAGATTCGTTAATCGATCATAACTGGATAATTCAATACAGCTGTCTTCGAGTTGGATGATGCGCTCGCCGTTCTGGAGCCGGACTTTTAGTTCAACAAAGTCAATTGGTTTGGTTAAATAATCGTCAACTCCTGCTGATAGCCCTTCAAGTATATCATCTTTGTTATTCTTGCCAGTGATCAAGATAATATATATATTTTTAGATTTTTCTTGCTGGATTTCGTGGCGGGTTTTACGGCAAATCTCAATCCCATCCACCTCCGGCATTGTCCGGTCTATAATAACCAGACGTACTTCACCTTTTTGTATAATTTCCCAGGCTTCTTTGCCATTATTTGCTGAGACAATCTCATGACCCAACTCTTTAATATCATTCTCAAGTGCCGCAAAGAGATCAGGATCATTTTCAACTATGAGTACTTTCATAATTTATGCTTCCTGAACAGGGATTTTTTTATTGAAACACCTTCTTAAAGATACTGACAATGTCAAGAGCGTATTCTACCTGGGTCAGAGGGATTCCTTTCTCTTTTGCTATGTTAGTAAAGCGGCCGTCCTTGTTGCCGTCAGCAGTAACAATAAGATAGTCAGCAAAGGGTGCTACAGCATCAATCATCCTTTCGTTATCGCCCCCTGGAGCACCTCTTTTTGAAACACCTCCAACGTGTACTCCGATGATAAATATCTTTTTCGCTTTGCAGTAATCGATAAGCTTCTTCAACCGGGTTACTTCATTCTCTACAGTGAGGCCAGATGCTCCCATGCCTTTTAAACTTGCACCGATAGCAATAATAACTGTTTTGTACGGTGTCCCTTCAGGGAATTTTTCAAGATCTGTATACACTTCGGCATGAAAGCCCTCCCCGGACTCTTTTCCTGCTAAGCCGACTCCGGCTCCTAATATTTCAACAGTTGGAACATCGCAGTAATCGAATTTTATTCCAGCTTCTTCAAGTACAATGTTCACTGTTGTGACATCCGGGCTCTGACCAGCGGAAGTGGTGAGCAGCGGCAATTTTGCTTTAGGAATATCTGTTTCAGCTAAACACGGTGTTGACATAACGAGAAGAAGTCCACAAACGAACAAAAGAAGTTTATTAAATCTTATTAAACCTTTCATATATACCACCTTTTTCCTTTGTTTAGTTAAATTAAGGCAGTCCCTTTTTTTCTGTAGGGGCTTGATTTATCAAGCCCATTGATTTTTAAGAACAGGGACAGTCCTCAATTCATTTCTTTTTCTTTTTTGGTGGTTCCTGTGGAACCAGTTTGTCATATTTTACAAGTTCCCTGAGCCACCATTCAGGATACTCCAGTCGTTTTGTCTTTCTTGTTTCTTTATCATAAATCCACAGGTGGTTGAATTTAACAAGCAGCTGGTTGCCCAGTTCCCACCAGGAATTAACAACGCTATTTGCATTATTTATACAGTAATCGGTTAAGAACTCAATCGCAAGCGCGGGATTCTTTTTATAAAGTTCATGAGCGAATTTATCAATAGTAGGTGTTTTTGTGACAGCGCCACCTTCCCATTTTTGCTGAGTCTTCCTGACATCTTTGATAGCATGGGAATAGACTACCTGAGTGTGGAAATCGACGTAGTCAAATGCCCATCGTGCAGATTTTCTATCAAATACCCAATGGTCTCCTATCATAAAGGACTCCGGGATTTTCGTAATACCGGCATAAAAAGGCATAAAACATGACGTGTCTTGGGCTCCAAGCGCCAGCCATACTATCCCTCCGATGGGATCCGGTAACCAGTCTCTGCACTGTGTTACAGTCACATACTCCGCACGGTTGACACCGATGAGTCGGGCTGTATTGTAAGTCATTCCATCAAGCTTAAAAGGCCTCGGGAGATAATTCGGATTTTTGAACGGCCCTCCTTGAAGACCCTTTACAGGATCGAACGGAGTTCCTTCAAACTTATCCCGTGTGATGTTCATGACATCCTGAGCCGAGAGTTTCTTTTCCGGTTTGACCGAGAAGGGAAGCTCCATGTTGGGTATATCCGGGCTTAGCTTGAGGGATGGTGCTACAATATCAAAGAAACGCCAGAGACGCGCTCTTGTACCCCTGCTGCTGGAAGCACTGTACTCGTTCGGGGAGTAGGCTTTCTTCCAGTTGAAAGGTTTGCCGCTCTTCGGGTCATAATACCCGTTATCGACTGCGTAAGATATAACATTTGGAGAAGCCATAAAGTAATCCTGTTTCTTCAGGTTTATTTCCCCGATTCTGGATTGATTCGGGCAGACACTTACATGGTCATCAGGGACCCTTTGTGCACACCATATAGAACCCGGAGTTCCACTTTTTGGAGTCCATAAAGGACCGACCGGCATGATCTCGAAAATCCAGACTTCATCCGGGTCAGCCACAGCTAGCATCTCTCCGTCATCGGTAAACCCGTATCCATGCTTTTCAGTTATATTGCCCATGAACTTGACGGCCTCTCGGGCTGTTCTGCATCTTTCCATAGCAAGCAGCGTGAGCATCGTTAAGTCAATTTTGGCAGATGGTGTCGGATTTTTCATCTTACTGCGGCAGCCGATTGTTGATTCGGCGATTGCAAGTTGCTGGTCATTCATGTATCCGAATCCCCCATGGAGATAGCTGTATGTATGAGATATCTGTGGGATTTCAAGGCCTGTAAAACTTTCTTTGATTTTTTCCCATTTAAGCCCTTCCTCTGGCGGCCATGTTTTGTACTGTGAAATGTGATAAATTTTGCGCATTGCCCCTGGCTTATGGTCTGCTGCAGGCACATGCCTCCAGGTCCAATCGCAAAAACTGCAGTCACATGTATGTGTTGTCATTACCGAGCCATCGACTGAAGCATCTTTCCCTACGATAACTACGGTACAGCCATCTCTTGGAAATCCTGATTGATCTGAACCACACTCTTCACATTCCTGCGGATTAAACGCCAGGGCGCTGAGCACCGCCATCGCCATGAATAAAAAACAGGTAACTAGAAATAATTTTCTTAAATTCACTTTTAACCTCCTTAAAAGTTTAACATTCTAGTCGATGGAAATTGTTAATTTCCATCTTATTATTCCAGTTTCTATAGAATCATATTTTTTTTAAGATTTTCTATTTTTTTCTGGGCTTCTCTTTTACTGGCGGCTGTACTGGTTCTAATTTATCGTATTCTATAACCGCTTTAATCCATGATTCAGGAGGTGTCACACGGTCAATTTTTCTCGTTTCCGGATTGTAAATACGAAAGTGGTTGTATTTTACAAGAAGCTGGTCACCAAGTTTCCACCAGGCATTGACCACGTTATTCGCATTATTGACACAGTAGTCGGTTATAAACTCGATCGCCTGTGCTGGATCTTTTTTATAAAGTTCATGAGCGGTTTTATCTATTATTGGAGTTCTGTTTATTGCTTTTGCTTCCCAGTTTTCCTGTGCCTTCTTTACATCTTTGATGGCATAGGAATAAACAACCTGAGTATGGAAATCGACGTAATCAGAAGCCCATCTTGCAGAGTCTCTGCTAAATACCCAATGATCGCCTGCAGTGAACGATTCTGGAATTTCTGTAATCCCTGCGTAAAGGGGCATGTAACAGGCGGTGTCCTGAGCACCGAATGAAAGCCATATGATGCCTCCGATCGGATCAGGCAGCCAGTCTCTGCACTGGGTAACGGTTGTGTACTCCACATTATTTACGCAGATGCATCGTGGGCCGTTGTATCTTTTGTCTTCAATCCTGAAGCCCCGGTAATAATTCGGGTTGGCAAACGGTCCTCCTTTAATGCCTTTTGCCGGATCATATTTGTTTCCCTGGTATTTGTCGCGCGTTATGTTAATGACGTCCTGGGCTGAAAGTTTCTTGTCAGGTTTTACAGAGAAAGGGAAGTCCATATTTTCTGTGTCCGGACTAAAATTTTGGGAAGGAGCGACAAGAGTAAGGAAACGCCAGAGACGTCCTCTTCTTGCCTGCGTGCTGGCCGCGCTTCCAGTGCTGGGTGAGTAAGCTCTCTTCCAGCTAAACGGCTTGCCGCTTTTGGGATCATAAAAACCGTTGTCAACTGCATAAGAAATCGCATTCGGCGAAGCCAGGAAGTAATCTGGATTCTTTAGGTCAATCTCTCCAATCCTCGATTCATTGGGAGTGACGCTGACGTGGCCATCCGGGACTCTTTGCGCACACCATACGGCGCCTGGCTTTCCACTCTTTGGAGTCCATAATGGCCCAACAGGCATGATCTCGAATATCCAGACTTCATTGGGATCAGCAACTGCCAGCATTTCACCAGCATCGTTATATCCATACCCATACTTTTCAGCCAGCGAGCCCATGACCTTGATGGCATCTCTTGCCGTTTTACTTCTCTCCATTGCAACCAGAGTCAGCATTGTTAAGTCAAAGACTGCTGATGGGGTTGGATTTCTCATCTTGCGGTGACAGCCTATGGTTGACTCTCCAATTGCCACTTGATTCTCATTCATATACCCGAACATTCCGTGCATATAGGCGTAGGTATGCGGTGGTTGAGGGATATCAGTGCCTGTGTAATCATCCTTGTATTTTTCCCATTTTAAACCTTGTGCCAGCGGCCATGTCTTGTACTGCGATATATGGTATATTTTTCGCACTGCACCTTCTTTATGGTCAGCTCCAGGAATATGCCGCCAGGTCCAGTCACACATACCACAGTCACAAGTATGGGTTGTCATCGTTGAACCGTCGGTTGAGGCATCTTTCCCGACAAGTATTGATGTGCAGCCCTCTGGCATATATTCCGGTTCATAAAGCTGAGCCTCAGGCGGATTAAACGTGAGGGCGCTGAACAGCATCACTGCTGCAAACAATATGCCTATTGCTGTAAGTAATTTTCTTGAATTCATTTTTTACCTCCTTACAGGGTATAAGTTTGAATGCTGAGTCCAGAGTTAATAGGAAAAAATCTGAGTCCGCAGATAAAAGTATTTTGCTTCAAACTCATAATGATTCTTACGAATTTATATTAAGTGATTCTAATATAAACAGGGCGAATCGAACAACTACTTTTTTCGTGGTACCCTGGATTTCAGCTGATGATGCTTCACAACTTCTTTGATCCACCATTCCGGATAGGGCAAATTTGTGCGTTTTCTATTCTTTGTATCATAAATGCTCATGTGGTTGTATTTAACCAGTAAATTATCGCCAAGCTTCCACCAGGCATCTAAAACTTTACTGGCATTATTGATGCAATAGTCGGTTAAAAACTTGATAGCAAGGATTGGGTCCTGGCGGTAGAGTTCTTTGGCTGTTATATCAATGGCAGCCACTCTGTCTATCGCAGCCTTTTCCCATTCCTCCTGGGCTTTTTTGACATCTTTAATAGCGTAGGAATAGGCCACAAGAGTATGGAAATCAACATAATCAAATGCCCATCGTGCAGATTCTCTGTTAAATACCCAGTGGTCTCCGATACTGAAAGACTTCGGGATTGCTGTGATCCCGGCGTAAAGAGGCATGTAACAGGATGTGTCCTGGGCTCCGAATGCCAACCATACAATCCCTCCTATTGGGTCCGGCAGCCAATCCCTGCATTGAGTAACAGTGGTGTACTCTGCGCGGTTGACACCGATGGTCCGCGGGGTGGGGTAGATTTTATCCTTTACCCTTAAAGGTCTGGGATGGTAGTTCGGATTAGCGAACGGTCCCCCTCTAAGTCCTTTTGCCGGGTCAAAGTTGGTTCCCTGGTATTTGTCGCGTGTTATGTTTAAAACATCCTGAAGTGAAAGTTTCTTGTCCGGCTTGACTGAGAAGGGGAGTTCCATATTTGGCGTTTCCGGGCTGAAATTTCGGGAAGGAGCGACAAGGTCATAAAAGCGCCACATCCGGGCCCTGGTGCCTCCGCTGCTGGCTGCGCTGGCCTCGGCAGGAGAGTAAACCTTTTTCCAGTTAAAGGGTTTTCCACTCTTTGGGTCATAGTAACCATTCTCGACTGCATAAGAGATTACATTTGAGGAGGCCATGAAGTAATCCTGTTTCTTCAGGTTTATTTCCCCTATCCTGGATTGATTCGGGCAGACGCAAACATGGTCATCAGGAACTCTTTGAGCACACCATAAAGCACCTGGTTTTCCACTCTTTGGTGTCCAAAGCGGCCCGACCGGCATTATCTCGAATACCCAGACCTCATCCAGATCAGCCACTGCAAGCATTTCACCTGAGTCGTGAAAACCATATCCGTATTTTTCAGCTAGTGAGCCCATGGTTTTAATGGCTTCTCTTGCGGTCTTGCTTCTCTCCATAGCGATAAGTGTAAGTGTTGTTATGTCAATTACGCCCGATGGAGTTGGATTTCTCATCTTCCGGCGGCAGCCGATTGTTGACTCTGCTATAGCAACTTGATGTTCGTTCATATACCCGAACACCCCGTGGTGATAAGCGTAAGTATGCGGCACTTGAGGAATTTCAGTGCCGGTGTAATTTTCCTTATACATATCCCATTTATTGCCCACATCCGGCGGCCATGTCCTTATTTGTGAAATGTGATAAATTTTTCGCATTGAACCAGGCTTATGGTCTGCTGCAGGAACGTGCCTCCAGGTCCAGTCACATATACCGCAGTCTGCAGTATGAGTTGTCATAATAGAGCTATCTGTTGAGGCATCTTTCCCGACCATTACTACGGTGCAGCCTTCTGCTAAAGATTCCGTAAATAGAGATTCATCCCCTTTACCCTCCGGTATAATAAACACAACAGCTCTTCCCAGAACCAGGACAACAAGTAATAAGCCAGCAATTAAAAATAATTTCCTTAATTTCACTTTATATCTCCTTGTAAGATGGGGACGGTTCTATTTTTCTCTTATCGTTTAATTTCATTTTAATAAAAGAATTATAATCAAAACGTGTTGTCATAACGAGTCCGAAGCGACACGGCAATCTTATAATAGAAATAGAAGCATCCTTTTTTATTATAGAATCGTTCCTAATATATAATCCAGGTTAATTGATATAGACATTTTTTTTGTCTGTTTTAGCCGGGTCGTGATAATAGTATCCGACACCATTTTTCACCACTTCTGCATAGCGCGGCACATTGCGGATTGTTATAGTCCTTTCCGGGTATTTTCTTGAAAACTGGCGAATAAGCTCCAGAGTTACCGAGCAGTGCTGGCCCACACGTTTTTCCATGGGCCATCCGGTCTCATCATAGGGCACAAATAATTTTCTTTTTTTTGAAAGGCTTAGCAAAAATGGATCCTTCCCGTCCAGAAGCAGATCCACAGTTTTTGGGCCGGTTGGCTGGTCTAAGAAGGGAAGAGGTGCTTCCAGTAGAAAAGGCATTGTATCTGAATAATCTCCGATCTCCCGGTGGGAGAGACCGCGGAATCCTGATGGGGAAGACTCAACATGATTATCAAATCTCTCCCTGGATTTTACTGTAAGAGATGTCATTATTGCAATTCTCATGGATTTATCAGGCGCCACGATGCAGTTCGTGACCGGAAACATCGTCTCTGCTCCATGAATATCAACGGCAATATCCACTTTCTCTTCCCTCATGATCTGCATTGCGCCGTATGTGACTCGCTCCATGAGAGGGCCGTTTTTCCTGCCTGGCCAGGTCCTGTTTGTATTCCTCACATCAAGAAACGACAGCAGCTGTTTTTCTGGATAGTGGACATAGACATCCGGATCCGGCCACTGGTCTAAGGGTGAGGCATCACGGTTTCCCATTCTGAATTTTTTACTCCCCCAGTCTGTAGGTATTTCAAAGTATAGAGGATAGCCGTCTCCGGGCCTGGTATTACGCCCCGCGCTGTTATTAAATTGAGGGATTATAATGAGAGTCCCTTTATCAACCACTGCGTTTTCAAGGAGTATTAGAGCGCTCAGCAGGGCTGCTGGCTCATTTGCATGGGTATTTGCTAAAATAAGGACTGTTCCGCCTTCTTCTTTGCCTTCCAGGAAGAATACGTTTGTGTCTGCCATAGTTCCTTTTAAGCCTTCTGAATAATCGCTTAGCTTTACAACTTTTGTAACTCCTGGTCCTGTTACGATAGACGTTCTGTAATGGCGGTGGTTATAGAGTTGAAAGCCCGCCATTACAATTATTGCAGCAACAGCTGCAAGAAGTACAAATTTGATTGTCCATTCACGTGACATGGTTGCCTCCCCCTACTTTACACGTAAGATCCTCAGAACAAGAGGAATTAATATCAGTAAATAGAGGAGCATATCGTTTACGCTTTTCTTTTCTCTTAAAAAATTCCAGATCAACATAGCCCCTATATAAACACAGATTGCATAATATATAATCATTATTAAAGGCATAAAATAACCTCCATCATATACTCCACCTCACAAGGAACTCCAGGCGGGCGCTGAAGACAACCATAAGAATTCCCACTATAGTAATAACCAGCCAGGGAAGCCAGGTGCTTCTCAGGAATGTCCAGTAAGAATCCTTGTATTCTGAGACCATTACACTGAGCCTCCCTATAAGGGCAGTCGGAGGAAGCCCGTCCCCTAACGGCCAGAGCAGGCTCAGTCCCGCAATAGCAACAGTTGCATGCAGACCGATGGAGTCTAAATACCAGATTAAAGGAATACCGATAATGGCTGCACCGCCATAGGTTAAAACACCTTCAGATACCGGAATAATGACAGCTAAAGAAATAAACAGCAGGATGAGTGGTGTGCTGATAACAGCAAAGGAGAGCATACCCCTGACTCCGGTTGCGGTCATAATCTGTTGCAGCATGCCCACAACGACAATAGTCGCGAGAAGCGGAAGCAGCCGTTTCATTGTGTCTCTTGATAGGGATAAAATTTTAATTCTTATGGGACTCACAAGCCATGCGACCAGCGCAGCAACGACAAATTCCAGGGGCAATCCCAGTATTGGAAAGGAAAAAGGCAGGAGCCTGCAGGCAATGACCAGGCCGAAAAAAGCCAGAAAGGGCAGAAGCACTCTCCACCAGCTCATGCCCGCAGGCACTTCAGGCATCTCTTTTAAGACTGTATCCAGAGGCATCTTTCTCTCTCTTCTCCAGCCCAGAGAAAGGATTGTAAAAGTTCCCAGCACAAGAACGGGAATTCCGAGAGGGAGTTCAAAGCCCACATAAGGTATGGCTGTTCCGGCGGATAGAATCATAGCCCAGATGTTGACAGGGGGTGCAGCTGCACTTAAGCCTGCAACTATAAAAAGGATAGCAGCAACTCGTCTCTTTTTTATCCCAAGGTAGCCGAGTGCCAGGGCAACCGGTGCTCCAACGACAAGAAGCGAAACGCTGCCTGCCCCTGTGAGTGCTCCAGGGATAAGGATGATTATCATGAGCAGCATCAAGGCAATAATACGTACGTTATAAAAATATTTTATCGTGCCTCTAACTACATAGTTCACACCCCCGGATTCACTGACTATAGCCATGAATATTGTAGCTGTCGAAAAGACCAGGATGACATCCAGATAGGTGAATGCTCCCTCTACAAGATGGCGGGCAAGCTGGCTGACCGGGGGGGTGCCTGGGAATGCGCCGGCAATGCCTCCTGCCACTGCGGCTGAGAGCATGCTTATCTCAATGGATAGTTTGCGCCACTTCGCTAGTGCATAGACAAGCACCATGACTGCTAAAATAATTCCAATCTGAAGATACATGCAACTAAACCATACACAATTTTACATTCCGTATTTCACTTGAGTCAAGAAAAAATAGGAACAAAAATGGGGACGGTTCTATTTTTTTTATAAAGTGAACTTTTACCATTATGGTTACGTTCAAATAATTATTAAAATAAAAATGGAAATCCAGACCATTCTATTGTTAAATTAATAACAGGAGAATTAAAATTGATTAAATTTTTACTCTGGCTAATTTTGCTTGTGCTTTGCTGGCCCCTGGCTCTTCTGGCGCTTCTGTTGTTCCCCATTGTCTGGCTTCTTCTTCTTCCGTTCCGTCTTATAGGCATTACAGTGAACGCAGCGCTGGATTTATTCAAGGCCATTATTACACTTCCAGCTAGAGTTTTAAAAGGGCCGAGACGGTAATAGCCAGCTTAATTAGTAAGTATCGATAGTATTAAACAACTATCACATATAAAAATAAGAATCATCGGAATAAAATCAGGAGGGTAAAAATATGAAAAAATACACATTTCTTTTTTTTATGCTTATTTTTGTCTGTTTTACAGGGTATGCAGGTGAGCAGGAATCAGAGTCTCAGAGCAGTTCTATTCCCAGACCTGAGAATCCGAGGCCGCAGTTCGTTCGCTCTTCATGGGTGAACCTGAATGGGATATGGACCTATACTTTTGATTTTGGAATATCTGGAAAAGAACGTGGTTTTGCAAACAGCCAGGGCTTTGAGGGTGAAATTAATGTCCCGTTCTGTCCTGAAAGTTCCTTGTCCGGAGTGGGGCACAAGGATTTTATTCCTGCCATGTGGTACCAGCGGAGCCTCTCAATCCCGGCCGAGTGGGAAGGGAAAAAGATAATTCTCCATTTTGGAGCAGTGGATTATGAGACTGAAGCCTTTATAGATGGAAAATCTGTAGGAAAACATTACGGAGGGACTTCTTCATTTAGTTTTGATATCACTCCTTTTGTCTCAAGCGGTGGGACGTACAGTCTTGTTGTCTATGTTCTTGATGACAATCGTTCAGGCGTGCAGCCTTCAGGAAAACAATGCCCTGCCTTTAAATCGAGAGGATGTCATTATACCCGTACTACTGGTATCTGGCAGACCGTATGGATGGAAGCTGTTTCTGAATACGGATTGAAATCCTGTTGTATTATTCCTGATCTTGACCAGAAACAGCTCTTAATACAGGCCAGGTTTTATTCAGTTCGTCCGGACCTTACATTCCAGGTTAAGATCATGGATGGCTCCCGTAAAGTTAGCGCAACAAAAGCTGCTGTTTTTGATGGAATGATTTGTCCTTTACGGATAAAAAAACCAAAAAACTGGTCCCCAAAATATCCTTTTCTTTATGACCTTATCTTTGAAGTGACAGACTCCTCAGGACAGGTTCTGGACCAAGTCAGGAGTTATGCAGGCATGCGGAAGATCCATATCCAGGACAACCAGATATATTTAAATAACGAGCCCTATTATCTCAGACTTGTTCTTGACCAGGGTTTTTATCCTGACGGAATATGGACGGCTCCCAGTGATGCGGCCTTAAAAAAGGATATAGAATTGTCCATGAGCGCAGGATTTAACGGAGCCCGCCTGCATCAGAAAGTGTTTGAAGAACGGTTCCATTACTGGGCAGATAGACTTGGATATCTGACCTGGGGAGAATCTTCAAGCTGGGGTATAGATTTAGCCAGCGGGATAGCGGCAAGAAATTTCCTTACTGAATGGCAGGAGATTATTGTTCGTGACCGGAATCATCCATCTATTATAGCATGGACTCCATTTAATGAAGCCTGGGGTGGAGGTGAGGAACTAAAACGCCTGCTTATTGACGTCTATACGCTCACTCACAGCCTTGACCCAACGCGCCCTGTGAATGATTCCAGTGGTGGTTTTCATGTTAAAACCGACCTGTGGACAGAGCATACCTATGAACAGGACCCGGAAAAACTTAAGGAATTGCTGGTGCTATCGGAGGATAATACTGTCTGGCGCCGCCATCCAGAAAAAAGTATCGATTACAAGGGCCAACCATATTTGATAGACGAGTATGGCGGTATCAAGTGGATCCCCAGTGCTGATAAAGTGTTTGCGGATGATTCATGGGGGTACGGGAAAGACCCCGCAACTCTGGAAGAGTTTTACACCCGCCTTGAAGGACTTACGGATGTGATCCTTGGTTTGCCTCATATTTGCGGATTTTGTTACACGCAATTAACCGATATAGAACAGGAACAGAATGGTATCTTTAATTACGACCGAACGGAAAAATTTAATATGAGCCGAATCCGCAGCATTATCAATAAGCCCAGAAATTTAAAATAATTGACAGGATTGTTACCGGATTTGACATTAGTATCTACCAGTGGTAAAAGCCATAGAACAGGCATTTAACAATAGACCAAATTAATATGTATAAATTATTCGAACATAAAAAAGTCCATCCGACTAAACAAATAAAGGAGGAAAAAATGAAAAGTTTGAAGTGCCATGGAAGGTGGATTCGAAGTTTTTTTGTATACGCCGTGATTTCATTGTTATTTTTAATGAGCTTTGCATGCTCAAAAAAAGTAAAACCACCTGTAGCTGAAAAAATTCCGAAGGAATTGACGATTCACGAGCACACACGAGTGGATAATTACTACTGGCTAAATGAGCGGGAAAACCCGAAAGTCATTGACTACTTGAAAGCCGAGAATGAGTATAAAGAGGCTGTCATGAAGCACACAGAGGAGTTTCAGGAGACTCTTTTTAACGAAATAGTTGGCAGGATAAAGAAAACTGATATGTCTGTTCCCTATAAAGATAGTGGTTATTATCGTTATTCCCGGTATGTGGAGGGAAATGAATACCCAATTTACTGCAGGAAAAAAGGGAGCCTGGAGGCTAATGAGGAAATATTATTGAATGTCAATGAAATGGCAGAGGGATATGATTTTTATAATGTTGCAGGTTATAGTGAAAGCTCTAACAACAATCTTATTGCTTTTGGTGTGGATACGGTCAGTCGGAGAAAATATACTATTTATTTTAAAAACCTGACCACCGAAGAAATGCTCCTCGATAAAATTCCCAACACAACAGGTAGAGCGGTATGGGCAAACGATAATAAAACCGTTTTTTATTCTATTAAGGATAAAACGCTTCGCTCTTATAAGATTCTCAAGCACGTCCTTGGAACCGATGTTTCCAGTGACAAAGAGGTTTATCATGAAAAAGATGTAACATTTAGCACTTACATCTATAAAACCAAGTCGAAAAAGTATTTGATTATTGGTTGCGGGAGCACCCTGTCTTCCGAATACCGCTTCCTGGATGCTTCTGAACCTGATGGGAAATTTAAAATTATACAAACACGGGAGAGAGACCTTGAATACAGCGTGGATCACTTCAGAAACAAGTTTTATATTCGAACAAATTATAAGGCAAAGAACTTCAGGTTGATGGAAACATCAGTCTGGAAAACTACTAAAGAAAACTGGAAAGAGGTCATCCCTCACCGTGAAGATGTCCTGCTGCAGGGATATGAGATCTTTAAGGATTTCCTTGTTGTCAATGAGCGGATAAAGGGCCTCCCTAACATCAGGGTTATCAGGTGGGATAAAAAAGGCGAGCATTATCTAAATTTTGGTGAAGAAACATACTCAGCTAGTATTTCGACCAATCCTGAATTTGATACAGACCTGCTGCGCTACAGTTATACATCTCTTACTACTCCAGGATCTGTTTTTGATTACAACATGAACACCAGAGAGAAAAAACTCCTCAAGCAGCAAGAAGTCCTTGGGGATTTTGACTCCGCTAGCTATTTTACAGAAAGACTCTATGCAACAGCAAAAGATGGCACTAAAGTTCCTATATCCCTTGTGTACAGGAAAGGACTCGAAAAGAACGGAGACAATCCACTCCTACTCTACGGGTACGGTTCATACGGAGCGAGTATGAACGCTGGTTTCCGTTCTGACCGGCTGAGCCTGCTGGATAGAGGTTTTGTTTATGCAATCGCTCACATCCGCGGCGGGCAGGAAATGGGGCGCTACTGGTATGACGAGGGCAAGCTGCTTAAAAAGAAAAATACCTTTACGGATTTTATTGCCTGTGCAGAACATTTGATTGCAGAGAAATTCACTAACTCAAATAAGCTTTTTGTTATAGGAGGAAGTGCTGGCGGCTTGCTGATGGGCGCTATTGCAAATATGCAGCCTGACCTTTTTAAAGGTATCATAGCTGCAGTCCCCTGGGTGGACGTTATCACGACCATGCTTGATGATAGTATCCCACTAACTACCGCTGAATATGATGAATGGGGCAATCCCAACGATAAGGAATATTACGATTACATGCTCTCTTATTCTCCCTACGATAATGTGGAAGCTAAGGATTATCCTGCAATGCTGGTTACAACCGGTTTGCACGATTCTCAAGTCCAGTATTTTGAGCCAGCCAAGTGGGCGGCTAAACTTAGAGACTTAAAAACAGATAATAATATTCTATTACTCCACACAAACATGGAAGCCGGACATGGAGGAGTTTCGGGCCGTTTTAGAAGGTATAGAGAGACAGCGATGGAATACGCGTTTATGCTGGATCTGATTGGAATTAATAAATAAATCGCGGAGATTTGATTCGTCAAACCCACAATTGAGAGGGATTGTATATTCATGTAGGGGTTTGATTCATCAAACCCACAAAATGTTTTTGTGAGGAACGAAAAAGATTGCCGCGCTTAGCTCGCAACAGGCTATGCAATCCCATAATATGTATTGTCATTTCGTAGGGGCTTGATTTATCAAACCCGCATTTAAGATAATTAATATGTCCCCAAAATTTTCAGGAGAATAACATGGGCAAAAAAGAAAAAAATATTTTAAACGACATTGGTGATGAGTTCAAAAAGCTCGGCGAGGAAAACAAACCGTATCTTGATAAGGCAGATAAGAAAATCCGTGGTTTTGATAAAGCCATTGAGCCATCCCTTACTGAACTCGGTGAAAAGCTAAAGGAGCTAGGCGGAGTACTAAAACATCCAAGAAATGAGTTTTCCCAAAAGATGAAGGACTGGAAAGATTCGGTAAAGCCGGTTTTGAAAGGCATGCGCAAACGTGTCAAGGGCTGGAAAGAAGCAGAGAAGAAGAGCAGCAAGAAAAAAGCAATCAAGAAAAGAAAACCATAATTGGAGAGGAAGAGGCCTTTTGTGTAAGGATCTAATTCATCAAACCCACTATTTGCAAATATTATATTAATTGATTCAATACTTATTATATCCTTGTCCTGTCAATCCCCGATCGCAGATAGGATGAACTCTGCAATATCCTTTTTGAACTTGGCGTGGGAAGCTTTGCGGATGTACATCATGTGGCCCGCTTCATAATAACCCATCTTGATCCGCCCTTTGAATTCATTATTCAAATCCAGGTGAGAAAATGTGTATTCGGTCGCAAAATAGGGGGTAGCTCCGTCGTAATAACCATTGGCAACAAAGACCTTTAGAAATTGATTCTGGCTCATCGCCTGGCGAAGAGTCTCTGCTACATTTAAGTAACGATTCTCAACATCCCTGAAGTTCCAGGGTCTGACATTTCCTGATATTGCATAGGGTATATCATTTTTATACTTGAGTTCTGACCTTAGATAATGATTCAGTGTTGCAGCAAAAGGGCCATAAATTGCTGCGTAACTCGGATCAAATTCATATCCTTCTCCTGCTGAATCAGCGTCTTTCCCTTTGAACCGGCTGTCGAGGCGCCCTACTGTATATCCTTCATCGCGAAGCAGTTCTTTAGCAAAACGGTAAAGTGTAATCCGCATATTTGTTTGTTCGACATATTTAGGAGAAAGCCCGGTGTAGCGGGCCAGTTTCTGGATGATACCTTTTTTTTCGTCTTCAGGGAGCGTGTTCCCTTTTATCAGTGCCAGGGAGTATTCTTCGATAGCGAATTTTTCGGCCTCAGCCAGGACATCCCGCAAATCTCTTTTCTGAAGATCCTGGGAGAGCTTTTTGTGATACCAAGCTGTGGCAGTGTATGTGGGTAAAAACACGATATAAGGCAGGTCATTTCCTCGATTGAAAAGGAGTGTTTGCCAGTTAAGAACAGAAGAAACGAGGATGATACCATTGAGATACATTCCGTGCCTGTGTCCCTGGAGGAATCCAGACAATCCAGCTGACCGGGTGGTGGCGTAGCTTTCACCCAGAAGGAACTTGGGTGAGGCCCAGCGTTCGAATTTTGCTATATAAAGCCGGATAAATTCCCCGGTAGATTCAATGTCTTCGTTTAAGCCGTGGAATTCCTTTGGATTTACGCCTTTAACAGCCCTGCTGTAGCCTGTGGAAACTGGATCAACCATCACAACATCCGTCACATCCAGGATGGAGTATTCATTGTCCACAAGACGAAATGGCTTAGCAAGAGGAAATCCTTTATCGCTGAGAAGGACTTTCCTTGGACCGAGCGCTCCAAGATGAAGCCAGACAGAAGAGGAACCGGGCCCACCATTAAAAGCAAAAGTGACAGGGCGGAGGCTTTTATCCTTTACGCCATCTTTTGTGTAAGCTACAAAAAAAACATTTGCTTTTGGCTTTTCCTTTTCATCTTTAAGAAGCATGTACCCTGTTGTTGCTGTGTATTTTAGCGGTTTCCCATCTATCTGGATAGTGTGGTGGATAACAGAGAGTGATGGATTTAGAATTTTAGTACCGGTCTTTTTTTGGGCTGTTGCCTGTGCTGTTAAATTTGGAATCTGAAAAATAATTAAAACGGCAAAAACAGTAAAAAGAATTTTTTTTATCATCTTGCTTCCTCCAAGAGAAATTTTTTAGAATTTTTTCTTTTTTCACTATAACAAAAAATAGTGTACGGTTCTATTTTTTTACTTTTTGTAACTTTTTTTATAATTGATACATTACCTGGATTATTCATAAAAACTTCACGAAAGAGTTGTGTCTCTCATTTATCTGCGATAAAATCGCTTGAAGATAATACACAAAGTATTTGATATGAACTCTAAACTTCTCAGGAGGGGATTATGACTTTATTACATCGTTCTTTTATGACCGCTTTGATCGCGATTTTTATGGTCTTTGCCTTACAGGTGAATGGAGCTGTCCAAACCAAGCTTCCTGATACAGCGGCAGGGAAAAAACTTGCCCAATTACTTGCTGTAATTGAATCCGGGGATATTCAAAAAATGCGCAAGTTTGCTGAAGATTTTTCTAAATCTTTCCTGGATCAGTTCTCCATTGAGGACCATGTTGATTTCTTTAAACAGGCTTATGATCGTTATGGAGGCTTTGAAGTAGTGAGAGTTGATGTATTAAGTGATTATGAAATAGCAGCCCTTCTCAAATGTAAGAATTCTGCAGGATACAGACAGATTGAGCTAATAACTGAGTCTAAATCTCCTTATGCTGTTAAAGACATGAGCTACGGAATGGCAGAGCCGCCGGGGAAAGAAGAGCCCTCAGATATAAAAGCACTTTCTCCTCCGACCGCTTCAGAGGCAGCAGATCCTAATGCTGTCGTTAAAGGTAAACTGGGAATGGAGATTGATATGTATTTGCTCGGCAAAATAAAGGAAGGATTCTCCGGCACAGTGCTGGTTGCCAAGAAAGGTGAGAAAGTGCTCCATAAGGGCTACGGCTGGGCCGTGAGAGAGCAAAGGATTCCTATTATAACCCAGACTGTTTTTGATATCGGCTCCATATCAAAACCCTTCACCGCGACAGTTATAATGAGACTGGAACAGCAGGGTAAACTAGAAGTAAAAAATCCCATCACAAAATTCTTTGACAATGTGCCAGAAGATAAAAAAGGAATCACCATTCACCATCTGCTTACGCATTCGTCGGGGCTAGGGGATTACCATGATACAAAAGGAGACTTTGAGAAAATGACCCGGGATGAGGCTCTGCAGCATATATTCAACCAGGAACTTAAGTTTATTCCCGGTGAGAAAAACGCCTACTCTAATTCCGGGTATACATTGCTTGCGATTATCGCTGAAAAAGTTTCAGGGAGATCTTTTAAGGAATATCTCAAACAAGAGATTTTTGATCCAGCCGGAATGTCCAGCACCGGTTTTTACCGCAATCCTGCCTGGAAGGAGAAAAATGTTGCCCATGGTTACGAAGCCCGTAAATTCGGTAAGCAGAATTCACCTCTAACATGGCCTGAGATTACATGGGCACTCCTGGGGAATGGAGGAATGGTTTCAACAGCTGAGGATTTATACAAGTTCCATCTTGCCATGAAAGGCAATAAAATCCTTTCCCGTAAAGCGAAAAAAAAGTCTTACACAATGCACGTCAACGAAGGAGATGGTTACTGGATGGGTTATGGTTGGGGAATCCGCAAAACTGACCGAAACACTAAAATTGTCAGCCATGGAGGAGCCAATGATTTTGGCTTCCTAGCCAACTTTGTAAGATATCTGGATGAAGACGTTGTTATTATTATTACCAGTAACTCAGGCAGAAGAGCAAAGGTGCGTGAACTCTACAGTAAGCTCACCAGTATAATTTTTAATAATAAGTAAAAAAAGGGATAGTCCCTGTTTATTAGAAATATCTCCAAATATGTGATGCCAGAGATTAAGGTTTTTGGAAACAGCTCGGCTCCCAATCAGATTTTTAACGCCATTCTCCTTTTGGCCTTCTCAGCTGCTGCGTAACTCGCTACGCTCAGACATACTCGCAGGTCGACTCTGTCGACTTCCCTCGAAAGCCAAAATCCGAAGGCTAAATCTTCAATGGTCGCTGATGCTGTCTCCCAAAACTTCTTTGAATAACAAAGTTGGAAATATGCACTCAATTTTTCCTCTGGTTGACTTTCAATTTTTCATGTGATACTTAGAAAAACAACTCAAGTGAACACAGGAAAAAGCGCCGATTTTAAATTTGAAATCCTGGTTTTACTAGCTTTATTGCCTACCCAACTTTTAAGCATTTTATATTTAACCATTATTTAGGAGGTGTCCCTTGAATAATATATCCAGAAGAGAATTTATAAAATATTCGTCCGCGGGACTGCTGGGTTCAGCTTTTACATTTGGCACTTATTCTTGCACTCCTAAAGGAAAAAAGCCCAACTTTGTTTTTTTTATGACTGATGATCAAAGGTGGGATGGAATGAGCTGTGCAGGGAATCCGGTCATTAAAACTCCTAATATGGATAGAATTGCAGAAGGCGGCGTCCGATTTACAAATATGTTTGTCACGACTTCTTTATGCGGTCCGAGCAGAGCGTCGATTCTCACAGGGAAATATGTCCACAATCACGGTGTCCGCCGCAACGGTATGTCACTCCCCATGGAGCAGAAAACTTTCCTCGAAATACTTAAGGAGGCAGGATATGAAACGGCCTTCATAGGCAAGTGGCATAACAGAGACCGGGCAGAGAACAGAGGTTTAGACTACTACTTCGGTTTTAAAGGGCAGGGGAGGTACAACAATCCCATCGCTTCGGAAAATTTTGGCCCAGACACCGAATACAAGGGGCATGTGTCAGACGTTCTGGCAGACCATGCCATTAAATACCTGGAAATGGAACATGAGAAACCGTTTTGTTTACTTTTGTGGTTTAAGGCGCCACACCGGAGCTGGCACCCGGCTGAACGCCTTAAAGACTTATATAAAGACATCAAAATGCCCGAGCCCGAAACATTCCATGATACATATGAAGGGAAACCAGATGCTGTAAAGAATGCGGATATGAAAATCGGCGATTTTAAAGATGTGCCTGACCTCGATACATTCCTTAAGGATTATTACCGCTGTATTGTTGGGGTTGATGAAAATGTAGGCCGGGTGCTTGATGCTCTTGATAAGTTGGAGTACGAGGACAATACAGTTGTTCTTTACACTGGAGATAATGGGTTTTTCCTCGGCGAACATCACTTTTTTGACAAACGCCTCATGTACGAAGAATCCATCCGGGTTCCTCTGCTTGTCAAGTATCCAAAAATGGTCAAGCCTGGAACAATAAATGAAGAGATGGTTCTTAATGTGGATTTTGCGCCCACAATTTTAGCTCTGGCCGGAGCTCCCATCCCTGAGACTATGGACGGAGAAAATTTTAAACCTCTCCTGCGTAGAAAGGAAACATTATGGAGAGAGGATTTTCTTTATGAGTATTACGAATATCCTGCTGTTCACATGGTCAGGAAAAACCGTGGTGTCCGTACTAAAAGATGGAAATACATACACTATTTTGAAGAACCTCAGGAGTTTGAGCTTTTTGATCTCAAGAACGACCCGCATGAGATGCACAATCTGATTAATGATCCTGCTTATAAAGACATTCTAGAGCGGTTAAAGGCCCGGATGATCGCGCTCAGAAAAGAACTCAAGGACCCGGATTTATAAAAAGAAGGAGAAAAAGCAGTCTGTCACTCTTTTTTATATTTTTTCTTAAAAATAAAATATGCGGGAATTCCCACTGCAACAGTTAGAATTGCTATCGAAGAAGCAACCGGGCGCTCAAGGAAACCCAGAACAAGAATTGAGACACCTGCCATAATATAGATAGCAGGAACAACGGGGAAACCCGGCATTTTATACTCAAGTTTTTTTAGTTTCCTCAATTTAAAAACACCTATAACTGCTAGAATTGGAAAAATTCCAAGGGAAAAAGCCATATAGGTCAGTATCTGGTCAAAAGTCCCTGATATCACTATAACGACCGCAATTACACATTGAAGGATTATTGATCTTGAAGGAACACGGCGCACATTGTGAACCTTCGAGGCAAACTTGAAAAAATATCCATCCTTAGCCATAGAGTAATAGACTCTTGGACCAAGAATAATAAATGCGCTTAAAGAAGAAAAAAGAGCAAAAGATATAAGGATTGAAAGAAGAGTCTCAAAGGATTTCCCGAATAAATTCCCTACAGCAAGTCCTCCAATGGAGATGACTCCACTCATATCTTCAGGCGTAGCAGCATAAACAAAAAGGAGATTCAGGCAAAAATATAGAAGAATGACAATTCCCGTACCCAATATCAAAGAAAGCGGGAGATTTTTCTTTGGCTTTTTTATTTCTGAACCGATATAGGCCGATGCATTCCAGCCGCTGTATGCAAACATGATCCACATCAAAGAAAGACCTATGGTTTTCCATCCTCCAAAATTAAATCTGAATTCTTCTCCCTGGGAAAAATGCTCCATGCTCCCATTGCCGAGTGAAAATCCTATAACGATAAGGCCCACGATCAGGCCCACTTTTAACACAGTCAGGAGATTCTGGACTCCTGTGCCAAATTGAATGCCCCTGAGATGAATCAGGGTAAAAGCAAAAATAACAATTATTGCGTAGAACTTTTTTAAAACCACTGCTTCAAGAGCGCTATCGAAAATTCCCAGGCTTAATACCTGAGGAAAAGCCCTGGCCAAATACTCAGAAAATCCTATGGCAGAAGCAGCAATAGGAGCAGAGAAGCCTACAAAAAAAGAAACCCATCCGCTTAAAAATCCGAACAGAGGATTAAATAATCTGGAAAGGAAAATATATTCTCCTCCAGCATGAGGCATTGCTGCGCCTAGTTCGCTGTAGCATAAAGCACCGCACAGTGCGATTATCCCCCCTCCAATCCACAGCAAAATCATTAAAAGAGGATTTTGCAGGTCTGACATGAGGAGTCCGGAAGTTGTAAAGATTCCGGCTCCGATCATATTGGCAATTACTATATTTGTTACCGGGAAAAGCCCGAGCCTCCTTTCCAATCCGTTTTCTTTCATTTAATCCTACATAGAATAATTTTGACGCAGAAAAAAAGAATATCTTCCGTCTATTTCCATAAGACTAATTATCCTTTTCTATAGTTTCTGAACAAACAAGCCCTGGAAAGGGAAAAGTTTATCCCGAAGCTCGAAAGCTTAAATCAAACACATCATTTTAACAACTTCTTCCTTTCTTTGCGAATGCAGGGAAAAAATTGGACAGTTGGCCAAAAAATAGACAAATTATTTATTAAATTGTAGGGATTTGATTTATCAAAGCCACAATTTATGAATTTAGAATTATAAATTGTATTGTTTTAACTTAATTTCTATAATGAGAATTCGAGTAAAAGGTCCATTCATGAAAAGGACAACTTTTCTTTCTTATACAGTGCTTGATAAGAACCATGCCTCAGTATTGCTCCAAGGATAAAAATTCATTTAAAGGTGATATTACAATGGGAAAGGTTATAACTCGAAGGGATTTCATACAGGGGAGTACCTTTGCAGTATTAGGAGCTACAATGGGTTTTTCCTCTCAACAGACAAAAAAATCAAAGGTTATTTTGATTCGTCATTCTGATGCCTTGGATGAAAATTCTAAAATCAAAGAAGAAATTGTCCAACAGATGCTTGATGAAGCGGTTAAAACTCTATTTAACCAGGATGACCCGGTAAAAGCATTTCAGAAAATTATTAAACCAGGTGAAGTTGTGGGAGTAAAGACCAATGTTTGGTCTTACCTTCCTACTCCTCCTGAGCTCGAGAGATCAATCGAACGTCGGCTGATCGATGCTGGTGTGAAAAAAGAAGATATCAGTTTTGATGACCATGGAGTACGGACAAATTCTGTTTTTCTTAGAGCAACCTCACTTATCAATGTCAGGCCTTTGAGAACACATTACCTTGCTGGTGTCAGCGGCTGTATGAAAAATTACATAATGTTTGCTAAATCTCAACCCGCCTATCATCCCAACAGCTGCTCAGACCTTGGCTCGCTGTTTTATTTACCCCAGGTAAAAGGCAAGACACGGCTGAATGTTTTATGTGCGCTGACTCCCCAGTATCACGGACGCGGGCCTCACCATTTCAGCCGCCGGTATGTCTGGGGGTACAAAGGACTAATAGTTGGTCAGGACCCTGTGGCAGTTGATGCTATCGGCTTACGGCTTATCATGGCAAAACGCGCTGAACAGCTGGGGAAAGCGCGGGAGATACCGCCAGTTCCCAGGCACATCGAGGTTGCCGATGTTAAGCATAAACTGGGCAATAGCGATTTGAATAAGATTGATTTGATCAAGCTGGGCTGGAAAGAAGATATTTTAATATAAACAAGGCCATAAACTGTTTTTGCGAGGAATGAAGTGACGCGGCAATATTGTCATTGCGAGTCCAAAGAAGATTGCCACGCTTCGCTCGCAACAGGCTCCGCAACCACACAATTTTTATTTTGTAGGGGTTTGATTCATCAAGCCCACCTTTAAATAACATGTCGATCTTTTATAAAATGGAGAAATAAAATGAGACGTGTAATAAATAAACTCCTTTTCGCAATTATTATACTTGTGCTTTTATGTTCATCTTGCGGCAAATTTTCAAGGGATTCAGACCTCGAATATATAAGCAGTATATTATGGACTAAAGCTTATGATGCAAAAATAGAAGGCGATTTTGCCTACTGCGCGTTTTTAAACGGGCTTGTTGTTCTGGATTTTTCTAATAAAAGAAAGCCTGTTCTTATCTCACGTCTTTACCTTGGTGGAGGATTTGGTGTTGACAAAAAGGACAACCTTGTTTGTATTGCTGCAGGGGCAAAAGGCCTGCATATAGTGGATGTCACGGACATCAAAGCGCCTTCTCTTAAAGGTATTTTTGACACTCCCGGTGAATCTAAAGATGTAACTGTAGCTGGTGACTATGCCTATGTTGCAGATGGCCCATCAGGACTTCAGATAATAGACATCAGCAGTCCTTCATCTCCCAAGCTGGCTGCCTCGGTTGATACAGACGGTTCAGCAGAAGAAGTGGCTCTAAAGGAAGATTTTGTTTACATTGCAGATGGCTCTTCAGGGTTACAAATTATAAACATCAAGGATCCTTCATATCCCAGGCAGGCAAGTTCATTTGATACACAGGGAACCGCAGAAAAAGTCGCTTTATCTGGCGATTACGCCTATGTTGCAGATGGCTCTTCTGGCTTAAAGATAATAAATATAAGTGATCCTTCAGCACCGAAGCTCGCCGCCTCTTTTATTACATCAGGCTATGCCCACGGAGTCGCAGTAAGCGGTGATTATGTTTGTGTGGGGAACATTTATGATGGTGGTTTTCAGGTAATTAATGTGAGCAAACCAGAGGCTCCGGTCCTTGCCGCAACACGCAAGTACACCATGTATAACGAAGCCTGGGATGTTGTCATGAGCGAAAACCATGCTTATGTTGTGGATTATTTTGCAGGTATCCATGTGTTATCCATAGCCAATCCTTCTTCTCCAAGAATAGCCGGCTCATATTACACTCCCGGCTCTATTATAGGAGCAGCTTTAGCTGGGAATTACCTTTGTACTGTGGGAGACCTCTCGGGCTTAAAAGTGATAGATATCACAGATTCTTTAAATCCAAAGGTTGTTGGCTCAATCGGCCGTATGCGCGGGATTCATGGGCTTGGTGCAGGCGGTGATTATGCCTATGTCACGGATAGATGGTCATTAATGATATATAACTTCACTGATCATGCAAAAATTAAGCTTGTTAAAACGTTTCCTGTGCCGGGTGTTCCGCGGACAGTATTTGTGCGCGGAAATTATGTTTATTTAACTTCTGACCTCTCTGGTTTTAATATTATCGATATCAGCGATCCATCCACACCTGCGATTGTTGGTTCTTATAAAATGCCAGGCTTTGCATACGGACTTGTAGTAAGCAACGATTTTGCTTATGTAGCGAGCAGTGATACAGGTTTTCACATATTGGATATAAAAAATCCATCTTCTCCTGAACTTGTGGGGTCCTGTAAAACACCCGGTCTTTCTTATGGAGTAAGTGTTAAAGGGAACTATGCCTATGTCGCGGATGGTTCTTCGGGTTTGCAGGTCATAGATATAAGCAATCCATCTGCTCCATCAATTGTTGGTTCATTAGGAATAGATGGCTTTTCCAATGCAGTTGTTGTTAAAGGGAATTTTGTTTATGTCTCGGATGAGACTTCCGGGATAAAAAAAATTGATATAAAAAATCCAACTTCTCCCAAACTGGTTGGATTTTTTAATACTCCGGGTGAATCCGCGGGAGTAGTGGTGTGTGGCGAGTATCTTGTTGTACCCGACTCTTTTTCGCTTTTAATCCTCAAATAAATACCGATAAAAGCCTGCTCTCTTTTTACTTGAAGTAAAAATATTTTACAGTTGGGCGCCGTTAAAAAGATAAAATCAAATGGGGAAGAGAAGCTGTTAAAGTGCCTCCAAAAAATAATACATAAAATATAGGAATAATTAGAATTACAAAAGAAGATTTTAATTTTTAGCAACCTTTATGCTTTGAAAAGCGTATTAATATATGGAAGATGAATTTTTGAGAAAAGTGAAAAAAATGAAAAATATCTTGAGAAAAAAAATTTAAAATTAATTTTGTGCTGACTATGTTAGATACTTTTTTATTGCCTGGCTATGCAGGAAATATTCATAATGCAGCAAGAAAAGGCGAGTTGGTAAAAATAAGAATAGCTGTTGAAAGTGGACCGGGAATTGAAAGCATCAGAAATAGAAATAAAACATATTCCAGGCGGTCAGAATCTGGCACAAATTATGCATATATAAAATGAGTGTAGGGACAAGATGATCGCTTCATTTCAAACTGACTTTGTTATCAATAAAAGAAATATTATAGCTTTATAAGCAAAAGGAATAAGTACTATGAGATGTCCTAACTGTTATTCTGAAAATCCTTCGGATAATCTCTATTGTAATAAGTGTGCCACTCCACTCCCACAAATAGTAGATGAAGTCTATGTTGCTCCCACAAGAACTCTCGAAACACCAATTCCAGAGATAGATACTGGTACAACTTATGCTGGAAGATACCAGGTCATTGAAGAGCTGGGCAGGGGAGGCATGGGCACAGTCTTTAAAGTTATTGACACAGAAATAAATGAGAAAGTGGCGTTAAAGATCATAAGACCTGAGATAGCAGCAGATAAAAGAACTATAGAACGCTTCCAAAACGAAATAAAGCTTGCCAGGATGATATCTCACAAGAATGTCTGTCGTATGTATCACTTCAGCAAGGAAGAAGACACATATTATATAGTCATGGAATATGTACAGGGTGAAAGTTTAAAAAGCATGATCAGAATGACAAAACAGTTAAGTCTGGGAACAGCCGTTAATATTGCTAAACAAGTGTGCGAAGGATTATCAGAAGCTCACCGTTTAGGAGTTGTACATCGTGACCTAAAGCCGCAGAACATCATGATTGACCAGGATGGAAATGCCCGTATTATGGATTTTGGAATAGCTCGCTCCCTCAAGGCAAAAGGAATAACAGGTCCGGGAGTAATGGTTGGGACGCCTGATTATATGAGTCCTGAACAAGTAGAGGGAAAGGAAGCAGACCAGCGCTCGGATATCTATTCGTTGGGCATCATCTTGTATGAGATGGCAACAGGTAAAGTGCCATTTGATGGAGATACATCTTTGAGTATTATGGTAAAGCATAAAAATGAGATCCCTCAAAATCCACGAAAAATTAATACTCAAATACCCGATACTTTGAGTCGTTTAATATTAAAGTGCTTGGATAAAAAGAAGGAAAAAAGATATCAAAATGTTGAGGAACTACATGAGGAACTAAATGTAATTGAGAAAAAGTTCCCGACACGAGAAGCTAAAGTCTCTAAGAGGAAGCCTATAACTACGCGGGAGATAACAGTTAGATTTAACCTGAAAAAACTTCTCCTCCCCGCACTTGTTGTAATAGCAGTTATAGTTATAGGAATGGTTGGATTCAAATATGCTTCTGTGAAAGCAGGAGCTGTTCCGCTGGAGGATATGGTTTCAGTTGCAGTGATCAGTTTTGAAAACCAGACAGGCGAGAACTCCTACGACTATCTTCAGGAAGCTATTCCAAATCTATTGATTACAAGCCTTGAGCAGTCCAGATATCTCCGCGTAACTACATGGGAGAGGATGCATGATCTTCTCAAACAGTTAGGAAAAGAAGATGTGGAAGTAATAAATAGTGACCTTGGTTTTGAGATCTGCCGTATGGAAGGCATAAATGCCATTGTCCTGGGTAGTTACATAAAAGCTGACGAGATGTTTGCGACTAATGTACAAGTTTTAGATGTTGAGACAAAAGAGCTTTTAAAGAGCGCAAGTTCCAGAGGAGAAGGAGTCGGCAGCATCCTGAGAAATCAAATTGATGAATTGAGCAAGGAGATTTCCCGGGGATTTGGCTTATCCGAACGTAAAATAAGAGCAAACTCATCGCAGATTGCAGAAGCCACAACATTGTCCATGGAAGCGTACAACTATTTTTTAAGGGGAAGAGATGATTATGAGAAATTTTATTTTGCTGATTCCCTCCGTTTCCTCGAGAGAGCTGTAGAATTGGATCCTGAGTTTGTTATGGCACATTATTACACAGCCCTGGTAAAAGGTGCGTTAGGTGATAGAGCGGGATGGCAGGAGGCTTTTGATAAGTTTAAAAAGTACATGAAAAAATTAACAGGAAAAGAAGGTCTCTATGCAGAAGCTATTTATGCAAGACTTGAAGGTAAAGATGATAAAAAATATTTTAAGATTCTTGAAGATATTGAAAAGAAATATCCCAAAGAGAAGAGGGTTCACTTTGATTTGGCTTTGTATTACCAGAACCACAAGATGAATGATGAAGCAGTCGAAAAGTACAACAAGGCGCTGGAACTCGATCCCAAATATGGTTATGCCATCAATCAACTCGCTTATTTATATAGTTATCAAAATGATTTTGACAAAGCCCTTGAATATTTTAAGAGATATGCTTCTATCTCTCCGGGAGATGCCAATCCTTACGATTCCATGGGGGAGCTTTACTTTCGTATGGGAAAACTCGAAGAATCAAAAGCAAAGTTCACGGAAGCACTGGAACTCAAACCGGACTTTGATTCGGCATGGAAAGTAGCCTATATATTTGCCCTCGAAGAAAATTACGAAGGAGCGATGAGATGGGTTGATCAGTATATCTCCATTGTTCCTTCTGATGCAATGAAATCAATAGGGTACCAGTTTAAAGGTTTTTATCAACATATTTTGGGTAATCTTGAACAATCCCTTAAAACAATCGACAAAGCAGAGGAGCTGGCAAGAAGCTTAGGAGATAATCACTTAATAGATGTTGTATTAAGGATGAAATTATGGATTTATTATGAATGGGGAAAGACAGAATTTTTGCGGGATAGCATAAAAGCCCGGATGGATTTTAGAACTAAAAACAACATATCTTCTGAAAAATTAAATACAATGCTATCCGATTTTTACTATGGCCTGTTGGACTTGAAAGAAGGGAGGATAAAATCTGCAAAGTCACGATTGGCCGCAATGAAACCTCTTCTTTCTGACTTGAAATCCGAAGAAGATAAAGACATTAAGTCTTCTTATGACTATTTATACAGCATGGTTCTTCTCGCAGAAGGTTCTGTGGATGAAGCAGTTGTTGTTTATAAGAAAAGGCCATCTTTTCCAATGAGTTTTAGGTCTCATGTATCATTTATACGGAGGAATGTCCCGTTTGATGCTGATTTTTATGCACAAGCCTTCCAGGAAAAAGGTGAGATAAATAAAGCCATCGCAGAATATGAAAAGCTGATGACCTTTAATTCGGAAGCAACTGAGGATCGACCTTTATTTCATCCCTTGGGTCGTTTCAGGCTGGCAAAACTCTATGAAGAAAAAGGTCAGTATACAAAAGCAATAGAGCAGTATGAAAAGGCACTTGAGGTCTGGAAGAATGCCGACAAAGGGCTGAAGACAGTAGAAGAAGCCCAGCGGCGGCTGGCTGCCCTGAAAAGCCGGTAATTTTCTGTGTCGCTTTGTTAACCTATTTATTTCTCTTTTTCTTTTTTTATCAGTCCCATCACAAATTCTATTTCTGTATCCTTCCCGCTAAGTACATCCTCTATTGTCGGTTCAACAGGGTATTCAGGAGGGAAATTGGGGACAGGCCCCATTTCTACTAGATATTTCAACCTTTTCCTTCATTGTTCTAAAACATTTTTTATTACAAAAAGTTCATAAAAATATTAGGTTATGTTGACCTATCCCCCCCCCACATCTATCTGCCACCTGCAAAGTTAAATTTGCAGTCTTGTTTATGAATCTCCTTTAGCAAAATGCGTCTCTAAGACTTCTCGAAAATAAATCTTGAAATCAAATCCAGCATCTTTTCGAAGTGTTCCGCTTTTGAGTATGTGTGGTCTCCGCCTTTAATTGTTTCCAACCGGCAATTTTTTATTAAACCTGCTGTTTTCTGGCTTTGTTCGATTGGTACAGTTTCATCCTTTTCTCCATGAACGATTAAAGTGGGAATCTTTATTTTTTTGGCAGCCTCGTATCCATTGATCCTTATTGCATCTTCATAAAAGGAATAGTTTAGTCTGCGCCTTTCACCGTCCACGCCATTAACATCGATAGAACCTTTTTCTTCCCAGATTTTGATCTCGTATTTATTGTTCCATTCAACTGCCATGCTCTCATAATCTGAGACCGGAGATTTTAAGGCTAGAACATATAAATTTTTTATTTTTGAGGCTGTTATTATGCTGGCAAGCCCTCCAAAGCTTGAGCCAACAAGACCAATTTTTATGTAGCCGGATTCTTTCAAGAACTGGATGGCACTTAAAACATCGTCAACAGCTTCAGAAGTTGTAATCTCCTCGAATTTCCCTTCACTTTCTCCGTGGCCAAAAAAATCAAAACGGAAGGTAGAGATTTTCTTGTCATTCAGGATTTCCTCTAATCTCACATAAGTGCGTCCGCCCTTGCCTGTGGAGAATCCATGGCATAAAATTATTATTGGTTTTTCTTTCAGGGATGTTGGATTTGATAATATCCCGCAGATCCTGTTTCCTTTCTTGGTTGTAAAAAAGATTTTTTCTTTCATGTTTTATGTTGATTAGGTTCAAGAGTATCACAATAAGGGGCCGCGTCTCAACATTTGACATTTAGCGTCAGGCCTTGACATAAAAGTTAAAAGATGAAAGGAAAATGGGGAAAGGCCCCAATTTTCCATTGATGTGTCATTGCGAACGTAGTGTGGCAATCTCACCTTTTCCTGTAGGGGCTTGATTCATCAAGCCCTCTTCTTAAAAATTAATCAATTCTATTTGTAAAATTAAATGCTTTATATGTCCAAGTTGTGGGTTTGATGAATCAAATTTTTAGACCATAAAATAAAGAGCACGCCCGTTTTTTGCCGTAATGTCAAATGTTGAGACGCGACCCCTTCTTGTGTTACGATTATGATAGGCGGAGAGAGTAAATATGCCATATTTGATATTACGACAGAAAGACTGCCAGGATAAGAGTTTTGAACTTAATAAGCCCGTTATAACTATAGGGAGGAGACCAACCAATGATATGATCCTTGCAGACCCGTTTGTATCAAGGGATCATGCAGAGGTAGTTGCACTAAAAGACGGTGGTTATGAGATAAACGATATAGGCGCAAAATATCCCATCAAGGTTAATGGTAAGATTGTCTCGCGACAGAGATTGATGGAGGGGGATAGAATAAAAATAGGGGACTCCATCTTGGTCTTTAAGTCAGAAGATATCCTTCCCGCAGTCCATGTTGAATTTGTCGCCCCTGAAGACATGTTACAAGAGGCAGTGGAGATTGCATCCTTAGACTCCAAAGAAACTCTGCCATTTCCCTCTGATGATTTTGATGCCGATGATATCAAATCGCTCCAAAAGGATCATCAGAGGTTAATGCTTCTTTATGAATTTAGCAAAGCCGTCAATTCACATCTGGATGATTCGTTTCAGTTGTTAGAGGAAGTCATGAGTGCGGCTTTTAGAACGCTGGATGCTGAAAGAGGATTTGTTGCACTGGTTGATGAAAACACTAAAGAACTAACCTGTGAGCATACTCGAGATAATACAGGTGATAAAGAGCAGGAAAAACTAGAAGTCAGCCGTACAATTGTCCATAAAGTTCTTAGAGACGGAGTTTCTATTCTAACGCGTAACGCCCTCAAGGACCAGCAATTTGAGGAGGCAGAGAGCGTCAAGGAATATAGTATCAGGTCTGCTATGTGTGTGCCGCTTCTTTTTCAGGAAGATGTTTTAGGGGTTTTATATATGGACAACCGGGCTTCTGCAGGAATATTCTCCCAGGATGACCTGGTTTTTTTAACTGCTATGTGCCGTCAGGCCGGGATCGCCCTGGGAAACGCGTGTCTTCACAGGGAAGTGGTCCAGGAAAACATTCGGCTGGAATATGAGCTGAGGCCGAAGTTCCAAATTCTGGGGGAATCTGAACAGATGAAGAAGGTCTACAAGACTATAAAGAAGGTGGCTCCTTCGGATATTACGATCCTTATACAGGGTGAGACAGGAACAGGTAAGGAATTAGTGGCAAAGGCCATTCATACCCAGTCGTCCCACAGCGATCAACCCTTTGTTGCTGTTAATTGTGCGGCAATACCCAGGGAGTTGATTGAGAGTGAACTGTTCGGGCATGAAAAAGGAGCTTTTACGGGGGCGATTAGCACTCGAGAGGGAAAATTTCAGATGGCTCACGGAGGCACTATCTTTCTTGATGAGGTCGGCGATATGAGCCTGGAGACTCAGGCAAAAGTACTGCGTGTATTAGAAGAAGAGGAACTTCAGAGGGTTGGCGGAACTGAGACTATCAAGGTTGACGCCCGGGTTATTGCTGCTACAAACCAGGATCTGGGAAAGGCTGTGGAGGAGGGAAAGTTTCGTGAGGATCTCTACTATCGTCTGAATGTAGTATCGCTTATACTTCCGACCCTACAGGAACGGAAGGAAGATATAATCCCCCTGGCAGAATACTTTATTGCGGGAAGAGTAAAAAAAGTTTCTCCCAGGGTAAATGAATTATTGCTGTCTTATTCCTGGCCTGGTAATGTGAGGGAGTTAAAGAACTGTATAGATCGTGCTGTTGTTTTGGGGGACGGGGAGCTAATCCAGCCGGAGGATTTGCCTCATAATATTCGCAAGGGCGGAAAGGTCATTCCAGCTCCTCTAGAATCACTTGAACATATGGAGGAGGACCATGTTATAAGGGCCTTGAGACAAACGGGCTGGAATAAGAGTGAAGCTGTAAAGATACTGGGTATTACCCGTCAGACATTGGATAATAAAATAAACAAATATAAAATCAAAAAGTAAAAAATAGGGGAATTTTCTTACAATGTCTAAAAATTAGACATTTCCGCTTTTTATGCCTATATCTTCTTTATTTTCAATAATTTCCTACCTTCCCACATTTCCATTTAGCCTTACAATGTCTAAAAATTAGACAATTTGATTCTTTAGAACTTCTTTGAGAATTCTGAAGACTCAAAAAAAAGATAAATTCCATTAGTCAATATCCGGTTTTTTCTCGGGGAAATTCTGAATTTTTATATCAGGAAAGCTATTTGAGTGTTTTATTCTGCTGGCCGTATCCTCTCTGACTTAAATGGCATGGTTCTTGCTTAATAAAGGATTGATGTTAATGGAAAAAAAGTTATTCGTCTATGAAGAGGGGAAAGATCTCCTGATAAAGTTTCCCTTCTATATGGTGAGAAATCCCGGATGTTTTTTTATTTTTAAATCTAAACAGGAAAAGGAGGTGAGAATCGGAAAACATAAAAAAAACAAAGGAAAAATAAGGTGGAGCAAAAGTATTTGTTCCAAGGTAATAGTAAGTTTTTATAATTAAAAAAGGAGGAAAAAGTGAAAAAAATTATTCCTTTCTTATGCTTGTTCTTCATTGCAGGAATTTTCGCCTCAGCTCAAGAATTCGGGTCCATTAAAGGAGTAGTAAAAGATTCAGATAATGGTCCTCTGCCTGGAGTCAATGTGACTCTGACCGGGTCCAAGATTGTTACTATGTCAGCTGTCTCATCGGAAAGAGGAAATTTCCGGTTTTTAAGCCTGCCTGTTTCTAATGATTATGTGTTGAAGTTCGAGCTTGCAGGATTTAACACTTTTATTCAGGAAGGCCTTGTTGTTTCTTTTGGAAGAGACGTAATTCTGGATATTACCATGGAACTGGCAAAACTGACCGCAGAGGTTATCGTTAAAGCAGAAGCTCCTATTATAGACCGCAAAAGGGCTCAGGTAGGTGTAAATATCACTGAAGAAATGATTATGGACCTGCCCACAGCCAGGAATCCCTGGGTCTTGATGTCTATAGTTCCCGGAATATTGATCGACAGAGAGGATATCGGAGGAAACGAAGCCGGGCAGCAGTCTTCTTATTACGGTCATGGTTCTTCAGGTGATGATAACACATGGAGTATTGACGGAGCGAACATAACAGACAACTCTGCTCTGGGCGCGGCTCCTGCCTATCTCAACATCTCCAGCTATGAGGAACTTCAGATCAACTACGGTGCTAACGATATTCAGTCTCAAACAGGCGGCGTGCAAATCAATCTTGTTACCAAACGTGGTGGAAACAAGTATACCGGAACGTTTTATCTGGATGTGGTAAGAAATGTATGGCAAGCCGATAATGTTCCTGAAGCTTTAGAAGATGAAGGTTACACAGCAGCGGGTATTAACAGGCTTTATTTTTATGGTGCCAATTTTGGCGGACCTATCGTAAAAGATAGAGCCTGGTTCTATGGTTCATGGGGCGTTCAGGACATTGACGCTTTAGCCCTGTCAGGAGATTCGGACAAGACATGGCTGGCTTCGGGTTACAGCAGATTAGATCTTCATTTGACAAACTCCACAAGATTTAATGCTTTCCTCCAGTATGACAATAAACAAAAATGGAATAGATCCTGGTATGGCTATACTGTGCAGGACCCTGATACCCTCTGGAACCAGGATGGTCCCGGGTATTTCTGGAAGGGAGAGCTGGAGCAGATGTTCGGAAACCTTTACCTCAATGCAAAAGCGATATATTCAAACGGAGGGTTCTACCTTCATCCGATAAAAGAACACACAGCAGATGGCTCTGGAGATTATATGATTCTCACCGAATATCCAAGCTTCTACATGTCAGGAAATACCGATGATTATGGAACCGATAGAGACCAGCTAAATGTCAGTTTTAGCGGTAAATATTTTGCTGAAGGCATCCTGGGCGCAGACCACGAATTCAAATTTGGAGCAGATTATGTTACTGCAACAGTCACAACATATGATCTGTATGAAGGTAACCTGACGCTTCACAATTGGGGACCTGATGCAACTATGCCCACTGGAGAATGGTGGGAAGCATGGGTGATGAGAGACTATATTGTGAATTACAGTTTTAGCCGGTATTCTGCTTTCCTGCAGGATACAATGACTTTTGGCCGGTTCGCCCTTAATCTCGGAGTCAGGTATGACCAAGAGCAGTCTCTTATCAAAGATGCAAACATTCCTGCCTCACCTTTGATTGCGCAGTTTATGCCCGCCCTTGCTATTGACAGGTTTGAAACAGGAGTCAAATGGCAGGTCTTATCTCCAAGATTCAGTCTGGCGTATGACCTTTTTGGAAACGGGAAGGATGTAATTAAGCTTTCGATTGCACGTTATGGCTCTCAATCGGGATTTTACATGGCAGATTTTATTAATCCGTTAGGCTGGACAGAGATCGATCTAATCTGGCAGGATGGATACCAGGGTTTTGTAAATACCGGAGTTCAGGATGGACGGGTGCAGGAATCCGAACTTTATGGATACGACGGAACAAATCTGCAGGATCCTACTAATCCTGACTACTGGCTCTACAGCTCTAATGTTAATGTTACTGACCCAACAGCCCTTGAAGCTGTAAACAAATTTGATCCTGATTACAATTCCCCACTTATGGATGAAGTTAACATCTCTTATGAGAAAGAGCTCTTCACAGATTTTGCAGCTCGGATTGAACTTTTCTACAAGAAATATCATCGACAAACCTGGACAAAGTTCATAGATGAAGACGGAGTGCTTGAAACAGAGGATAATTATTATGTTGCCGGTCATGATGATGCAGTTGATTATGACTACTACGGACGGACTGAACTTTTCCCTTACCAGTATCGAACAAATCACGAAAAAGCTTTTGACCGCT
>JADHWO010000153.1 GCA_016783445.1 Candidatus Aminicenantota bacterium | reverse complement strand
CCTTTCGTCATTCCTGCGGAAGCAGGAATCCAGCCTATTATAAAATATTTTTTTTATTCTTCTGGATTCCTGCTTCCGCAGGAATGACAACTTGCCTTCTTACTCCGTCATGATTTTCAACTAATTGGGAGATGAACCTAAAATAATTAGATTTTTTATCTAAAAGGGGAAGGTAATTTCTCTGTTGTCATTGCGAACGTAGTGCGGCAATCTCGTCTTTTTTTGTAGGGGTTTGATTCATCAAACCCACAATAACAAGAGATAAAAAATATCATTGCGGGGAGCAAAGCAACGTAGCAATCTCAAGAATTAAAGTCAATTTATACTGTTGGATAGTTTTAGTTTTTTAAAAAAATGTGACCTGTACCCATTTTTTGTCTCAATTTTTTTACTTATAAATTTTCTCCTTTAAAGAAAACAGTTCTGACGCCAAAAGCTTTATTCAGAATAACAATATCCGCGTCACATCCCTTTTTGAGCTGTCCTTTTTTAT
Source organism: Candidatus Aminicenantota bacterium (assembly GCA_016783445.1). Classification (GTDB taxonomy): domain Bacteria; phylum Acidobacteriota; class Aminicenantia; order Aminicenantales; family Aminicenantaceae; genus JADHWO01. The sequence continues at coordinate 4,672 of JADHWO010000153.1, read as the reverse complement.
TTTCGATATTTAACAATTTAGCCGGATTCAGAGTGACAGCCATTAAGATTCCTTCGAATGTAACTCCAGTAAATTTTATCATATTTTTTAAGGATGCATTGAGTGCTTTGGTGCTGCCAATGAGCTTTCCTTTTTGGTCAAAAGATGCGCCTTGTTTAATTCCATAAAATTTCGTGGCATCAGTAATTAAAATGATTTTCTCTTGGGGTTTAACCATTGTAATCAATTTGAGGATTGAAGGATGAAGATGAATTCCATCTGCAACAACTCCCGTATAGACTTCATTGTTTAAAAGCAAAGCTCCGGCTGCTCCGGGCTCTCTATGAAAGATGCCTCTCATCGCATTAAAGAGATGTGTCGCGAGCTTTATTCCCGATTTTATACCCTGTTCTGTTTGTGAGTAATCCGCATTTGTGTGCCCGGCTGAAGGAATGATTTTTTGTTCGGTCAGGAAGTGAATGAAATTTATTGCACCGTCGATTTCCGGAGCTACGGTCATTATTTTTATGCTCTTTTCAGAAGCTTCGATATACTCTTTCATCTCAGGCAGCGATGGCTTCCTGATGTATTTCGTTGACTGGGCACCGCATTTTTCTTTTGATATATAAGGCCCTTCCAGATTTAATCCGATAATCTCAGGAATATCTTTAAACTTCTTTTTGATATGGATTAAGTTTTTTATCGTTTGAAGGGTTTGCTGATGGGAGGCTGTCATTATGGTTGGCAGAAGAGAAGTGGTTCCGTTTTTTAAATGAGCTTTTAAAGCCTTTACGATTGATACTGGTGTGGAACCTAAAATATCAACACCCTCTCCACCGTGGAGATGGATATCTATAAAGCCCGGGACAGCGAGTTTGTTTTTAAAAGAATATTTTTTTATTTCACGAGGGATTTCTGATTCGTTGATGTGGCCAACCTTGGCTATCTTTTCTCCTTTAATAAGGATGGAACCATTTTTTATGATTTTTATAGGGGTATAGATATCGCAATTTTTAATGATTTTGTATTCTGTCATTCTACTCCAGAAAATCTTTAACTTTTTCTTTGTTTTGATAAACCCACTTATAATATTCTTTTCTGGTCAGCAGAGAGGAGGCTTCCTCATCAATAATTATTTTAACCTGAGGATGGAGCTGAAGAACCGAAGCAGGAACCATGGCGGTGACCGGGCCCTCTATACTTTTAAAGACCGCCTCGCTTTTATTCTTCCCGGAGGCCAAGAGAATAATCATTTTGGCATCCATCACTGTCCCGATGCCCATTGTTAGGCAAAATCTTGGCACATCTTCTCTATTCTTGAAGAATCGAGCGTTATCTCCAATGGTTTCCCGGGTTAATGTTTTAACTCTTGTTCGTGATGCGAGGGAGGAACTCGGCTCATTAAATCCGATATGGCCATTTCTTCCAATGCCCAATATTTGAATATCAATTCCTCCCAAGTTTTTGATTTTTTCTTCATATTCCTGGCAGTGGGTTTTAATATTCTCGGGTTTCCCTTCAAGACGAAAAATATTTTCCTCCTTAATATTGGTGTGTTGATAGAAGTTTTTTTCCATATAATAGGCAAAACTTTGAGGGTGGTTTTCTTCCAGCCCTAAGTACTCATCCAGGGTAAAGGCAACGACCTGAGAAAAATCCATTTCTCCATTCTCATACAATTCTACAATCTTCTTATAGACGCCAAGAGGTGTTTTCCCTGTTGCAAGGCCTAGAACAAGGTTGTTTTTTCTTTTCCAGGCTTGATGAATGATTCTTGTTGCTTTCTCGCAGATTTCTTCGTAATTTGACGTGATTATCACTTCCATTTTGATAACTCTCCAATTTCTTTTTTGAATTGCTTTGCGATTTTTTCAGCTACTTCTTGACTTTTGGCTTCGACGATCAATCGGATTATCGGCTCTGTGTTTGATGGCCTGATATGAATCCAGTAATTATCGAACTGAATTTTCAAGCCGTCCATAAGAGAGAGTTCTCCCTTATTCCAGTATTTCTTTTTTAATTGCCTCATAAGACGGTAGGCTTGTTCCTGTGTTCCTTCGATCCTGTCTTTAATCATATAATATTTGGGAACTTCCTTTTGAAGCTCGGAAATTGTTTTTCCTGATGTTGCCATATATTCTAAAATAAGGCCCATTGCAGTGAAGCTGTCCCGGCAGAGATGAATGCCAGGGAGAATCACACCTCCATTTCCTTCTCCTCCGATGGCTGTTTTTCCTTGCTGGGCTAATATCTGCTCAACGACATTTATTTCTCCTATTTTTGTCCTGATTACAGGAATATTGAATTCTCTGGCGATATCATCTATAGCCTGAGAAGTTGAAAGATTGACAACAACCGGTCCAGGGTTTTTGCTCAGGACATATTTCGAAGCTAGAATCAGAGTCATTTCCTCTCCAAGAGGTTCACCTTTGTCGCTGACAATGGCTAATCTGTCTGCATCAGCATCCTGGACAAAACCCACATCAGCCCCTTCTTCAACTACGGTTCTGCAAAGCGTGGCGATATTCTCAGGAAGAGGCTCAGGATGATGAGCGAATAAGCCGTCAGGCACACAGTTGATTAAAATAGGTTGACAGCCCAGAGCGTCTAAATATTGAGGGACAAGCACTGCGCCTGCCCCATTGCAGCAGTCTATGGCGACCTTAAATTTTTTCTGGCGGATTAAATCAACATTGAAATAGGATAACAATTTCTTAAAGTGCGGCCTTGCTGGATTCTTTTCAAATTTTAGATTTTTATATTTATGTGCTTCAACCAGAGAGAACTCTCCCTGATGATAGATATCTAGAAATTCTTCCATCTGATGATAGTTTAGAAACAGTCCCTCCTCGTTAATAAATTTTAGTCCGTTCCATTCTTTTGGGTTGTGACTGGCTGTAACAGCTATTGCTCCTATGGCTTTGGATTGTTTTGTTAAAAATTGAATAGAAGGAATAGGGCAGATACCGATTTCAATTGGTTGGCAGCCTACGGATAAAAGTCCGGATAAAACAGCCTTCTTGACCATTGTGCCTGATTTTCTCGAGTCTTGACCGACAATAACTACTCCTCTCCCTAAGTAAGTGCCAAACGCCTGGGCAAAGGAAGCTGTGAGCTGAGGAGTTAAACTATCGCCCACTATCCCTCTTACGCCTGAAATGCTTATTTTTAAAGACGTTGCAGTCTTCATTTTAATAGCGATGAGATGAAATTAATCACCTTTTCGGCACTCTCCTGCGCTCCTTCTTTTGATTTATCTTCAGCAATTATCCTGATCATTGGCTCTGTGACCGAAGCTCTTATATGAACCCACCCATTATCTAAGTCTACTCTTATTCCATCTGAATCATTTATTTCTTGATTTGGATAAAGTTTTTTGACTCCATTGACAACGGAATGAACTTTTGTGGGTGGACAGTATATTTTCTCTTTGACTATATGATATTTGGGGAGCTCTTTGATCAATTGAGAGATTTTTTTCTTTCTTTTGGCTATTATTTCTAAGATTAGGCCTATGGTTAAAAATCCATCAAAAGTGGGTTGGAATTCAGGGATGGCTATTCCTCCACTTCCTTCGCCGGCCATAACGGCATCTTCATGGATTAATGTTTGAATGGAGTGTGATTGTCCGACTTTGGTTTTAATGATTGTGCAGTTATTGTATTGAGCTACGTCCTCGATCATTTTTGAAGTGGAAAAGTTTGTGATTATTGCTCCCGGGGTCTTCTTTAGGTAATGACTGGCTATTAGGGGGAGAGCGTATTCCTCAGATAAAGTTTCTCCATTTTCGGCCACTAAGGATACTCGGCTAACATCGCTGTTTAAGATAAAGCCGACATCTGCTTTTATAACTTTAATGATTGAGGCGACTTGCTGGGCATTCCTTGGACGGGGCTCAGGATCATGAGGGAAAAAGCCGTTTGGTTCATTGTTGACGGAGACTAATTCAAAATTTAAATGCTGGCTGAGTGCATCTATACTTTTTGCTCCTGCTCCATTACAAGGGTCAATTATGACTTTTAAATCCGCTTTTTTGATTGTCTGTACATCGAGAAACTTGCTCAGGTTCTTAAAATAGACATCTGAATAATTATTGGCTGAACTTATTCTACCCAATTTATCGGTTGAAGCCTTAGCAAATTTTCCTAGATGGTAAATGTCTAAGACTTCTTCTCCCTGGAATGTATTGAGATAGGTTCCCTCTTGATTGATAAAGATCAGTGCATTCCACTTGATGTCATTATGTCCGGCAGTAATTGATATTGCTCCCTTTGCTCTGAGTTTTTTGACCATATACTGGAGGATGGGAGTGGGGCAAATTCCCAGATCTATGACATCACACCCAGTGGAAGTTAAAGCAGAAATACAGGCTGAATGGAGCATTGGGCCTGAAATTCTGGTGTCCCTGCCCATTAGGACTGGTTTTGAGTTGATATAGGTGCCAAAAGCGCAGGCGAAATTCATGACTAATTGCGGGGTAATTGTTTCCCCAACAATTCCTCTTACGCCTGATATTCCTATTTTTAACAGTTTCATCGAAAATCCCTGTATTAGTAATTATAGCTCTTCTCCCATTTAGTTGATGAAAAATCTCTCCTATCATTTCGTCATTCCTGCGGAAGCAGGAATCCAGTCTATTGTAAAATATTTTTTTTATTCTTCTGGATTCCTGCTTCCGCAGGAATGACAGCTT
>JADHWO010000152.1 GCA_016783445.1 Candidatus Aminicenantota bacterium | reverse complement strand
AATGGTACAGCCGTTTGTTCCCGAGGGAATGGAAGTGACTGAAGCCATGATATCAAGCTTCCTGGGGCTCGGAGCTGTGGTAAATCCTCTTGCAGAGGACCTGAAATTCTATAAAGAACTCTCAGAGAAATACAAAGAATTCCTGAAGAAAAATAAACTGGATGCTAAACGCCTTGAGACCCCGGGAGCAAAAGACGGTTCATTTGAACTCTGGTCTTACTACCACCTGGGCGTGCCTTCTTTTGCCATGGATTTCTGGACTCTTCCTGAAGCAAAAGAAGAAAAAAAAGATGAAGCCGCACTAACGCCAGAAAAACTTGAAAAGATGACCGATGAAGAATTTATTGCCCTGGGTGAAGAAAAAATAGCGGAGTTCCTTAAATCCGCAGGAGCTCCTCCGAACTTTAAAGCCAAAATGGTCATTGATTTAGTTAAAGATGGAAAGATGACAACAAAGAAAATGGCTGAGATGATGAAACAGATGCCCAAGCCCGAGAGCAAGGAAGGCGGCGATCCCGAGGAGAAAGCCCTGCTCGCTTTCAGCGATAAAGAACTGGACGGAAAAGGTTTTGTAAAATGGAAACCATATAAACATCCAGCCCTGGGAGAGGTTGAAATCGGCGGCGCCGTTCCTTATACCTCTAATACACCGCCAGCTAAAATGATGAAAAAGCTTTTGAAAGGCCAGGTTCCCTGGGTTTTCGAGCTCGCAGGGAAAATGGCACGGATCAAGGTAAGTAAAACAGAGGTAAAACCCCTGGGAGGCAGATTGTTCCGTGTAGAAGTCTGGATTGAAAATACAGGATATCTTCCCTATCCTACAGCTATGGGAAGAAGGAATACCCGCATCCTCCCGGTTATCGTTACTATTGAGGGAGCTGGTTATGAAATTGTTGAAGGTAAAAAACGCAGCCTTATTCAGGCCATTGACGGCCATAAAACTCAAATGGTCACCTGGATAATTCAGGCTGAAAAGCCCGTAAAATTAAATATAAAGGCAACGACCAATATTGCCTGGAATGATTCAAAGCAGGTGGAGTTAGGAGGCTCAAGATGAAAAGAATAGCTCTATTTTTTTTGATAATAATTTTTGCTTTATCAACGGTCTATCCAGCATCTTATGAGGAACATAAAGTGACCGTACCTCTCAGTTTTGATTATTACTCTACCTATGAAATGGTTGTTGAAGCGGTCAAGGCTCTTCATAAAACTTATCCCCACCTGACAAAACTTGACATGGTCGGAAAAAGTGAGGAGGGGCGGGAAATCTATGCTTTAACCATCAATAATCCCAAAACAGGTGCTGAGCTTGATAAACCTGCGATTTATATTGACGGAAACATTCATGGAAATGAGATCCAGGCAGGAGAAGTTGCCCTCTATCTAATCAATTATTTACTGACAAATTACGGGAAAAACGACGAAATAACAGAACTTGTGGATAAAAAGTGTTTTTATGTGATACCGGTTGTCAACGTAGACGGCAGGGCTCATTTCTTTGAAGATCCCAACACTTCGAGCAGCAACCGGAGCCTGCGAAGACCCAAGGATGATGACCGGGACGGCCTTATAGATGAAGATTTTCCCGATGACATCGATGGAGACGGAAATGTTTGTATGATGCGTAAACGCGATCCCTTTGGGCGTTATAAGACCGACCCTGAAGATCCGAGATTAATGGTCAGTGTTAAACCCGGAGAAAAAGGAGAATGGACCATCCTCGGCCAGGAAGGGATCGATAATGACGGAGATGGAAGGATCAATGAAGATTCTGAAGGCTATGTGGATGGAAACCGGAACTGGGGTTATGACTGGGCGCCCGAGTATGTCCAAGCCGGCGCAGGGGACTATCCCTTCTCAGGAACCGGGATAGAAGCCATAGGAAAATATATAAGAGCGCGGCCCAATATTTGTATGGCTTGGGCTTTCCACAATACAGGCGGGCTCATTGTAAGGGGTCCCAGCACTAAAGCCCAAGGAGAATATCCCCAGCAAGATCTCGCCGTTTATAATTATCTTGGAGAACAGTCTGAACGCATTATACCCGGGTACCGCTACATTATAGGCTGGAAAGATATGTATTCAACCTATGGGGACTTTACTGAGTGGATGACTACGATTAACGGAGCATACAGCTTTGTGGGTGAACTGTTTATGACATCACAAGAGATATTTAAAAGCAGGGACGAGGAAAAAAAGGTTAGACCACAAGACGAAGAAGATATAATGTTTGGAGAAGGTTATGTAACTGAAAGGGAAAGGCTGAAATTTAATGACCATCTTGCTCAGGGAGAACTCTATAAACCCTGGAAGCCTTATAAACACCCAACATACGGCGATATTGAAATTGGAGGCTGGGTCAAGTTCAGCTCCCGCCTGTCGGCTCCCTTTATGTTAAAAGATATGGTTCATCGTAATGCCTCTGCCATTATTTTTTCTGCAAAGCATACTCCTGAAGTGAGCCTGGATGTTTTTGAGACAAAAAAAACTGGAAAGAATCTCTACTTGATCCGAACCAGGCTTGTCAATGCAAAGGCAATCCCGACCATGAGCTACCATGCTCAAAAAGTAAAACTTTATCCACAGGATATGCTGACTATTTCAGGCAAGAGCATTAAAGTTGTAGCTGGAGGCAAGCTGACGAATATCTACAGGGACCAGGTCGCATATAAAAAATTCCGTCCCGAACTTCAATTTTTATTCATCCCCGGCTTTGGAAAAGTTGAACATCAATTCCTGGTTTCAGGTAAAGGAAAAGTCACAATCAAATATCAATCAAGGCATGCGGGAAAAATTGTAAAAACGATCACTCTGAAATAAAATAAAAGGAATAAACAATCGATATGCTCTCTTTAGTAAATCGGCAAAAGTTATACCCATTGATTTTTAGTATTTTATAAAAAATTAAAAGGAGGTGTTTATAAAATGTTTAGAAAACTCACAGCCCTTTTAACAATTGTTTTTTTGACGTTTATCATCGGAGGGTGCAGCAAACCCTATGAAGGACCGCCTGCTGACCTTGTCATTAAAAATGCCAAGATTGTTACAATCGACAAGGGCAACCCCGGAGCTCAGGCTGTTGCTGTTATTGGAGAATTTATAATAGCCGTTACTTCGGACCGAAAGATCGAGCAATATATTGAAGAAGGCACTACAAAGGTAATTGATGCCAAAGGCCGGCTTCTTATACCTGGCCTTAATGACGCACACTGTCATTTCAGCGGCATTAATCCTGATTATATTGATCTGCGCTATATTACTGATCCAAATATTATAACCGAGCGCGTAAAGGAAAAAGTCGCCCAGGTAAAACCCGGCGAACTTATCAGAGGCGGGAGCTGGGAGCACGAAATGTTTACAAATAAGCAGTGGCCAACAAAAGAGCTTATTGACCCGGTTTCACCGGATAATCCGGTAGCTCTGAGCCGTGCCGACGGTCATTCGGTCCTGGTAAACAGTTATGTAATCAAGAATTCCGGAATCACAAAAGATACTCTTGATCCATTCGGAGGAGAAATCCAGAAAGACCCAATAACCGGTGAACCCACAGGTATCTTTAAAGAAAGTGCCAAAGGATTGCTGAAGTATGGAGCTGTCCGGGTAAAAAGAACCCCTGAGGAAGAAAAAGAACAGCTCATGAGAAGCTGGCAGGCAGCATTTGATATGGCAGCAAGATTAGGAGTAACAACGGTTCAGCTTCCCCCCGGCAGCTTTGAAATGTATCAGACTTTCAGAGATATGGGAAAGCTTACGCTGCGCGTTTATGTTGGCCAACCACTGCCATCCGACGAACAGAGGCTGCAGCACTACGTTGAACTGTTGAAAAAATATTCTCGAGAAGACAACTGGATTCGATTTGGAATTCTAAAAGGATTTATTGACGGAACTCTTGGCTCAGCGACAATGTTGGTTTTCAAGCCGTTTGAGGATGAGCCCGATAAAACCGGATTACCCCAGATGCCATACGAAGAACTTGAACGCCGTGTTGTTGCCGCAGATAAAATGGGATTTCAGGTAGCCATACACGCAATTGGCACAAAGGCAAATCATTGGGTTCTGAATGCATTTGAGAAAGCCCAGCAGGTAAATGGAAAACGCGACAGCCGCCACCGTATCGAACATGCACAGATTCTTATTCTTGATGATATACCTCGTTTTGCAGAGCTGGATGTTATCGCATCAATGCAGCCAACACACTGCATAACCGATAAACGCTTTGCAGAAAAACGTATTGGTTATGAGCGCTGCAAGGGCGCATATGCCTGGCGGAGTCTGCTGGATACAGGCGCGATAATAGCTTTTGGCACAGACTATAGTGTTGAACCTCTAGACCCATTGGAAGGATTATATGCTGGAGTAACAAGAAAGGACCGTGCTGGAGAACCTGGACCTGGCTGGTTCCCTGACCAGATTCTTACTATGGAAGAAACAATTGAACTCTATACGCTTGGCTCTGCTTACGCAGAATTCATGGAAGACCGCAAAGGCATGATAAAAACAGGTTATCTTGCTGATATGGTGATTTATAACAATGACCTTATGACTATTCCTCATGACCAGATTATGTCATCAAAAGTGGATTACACGATCGTTGGCGGTAAAGTCGTCTACAAAAGAAAAGATATAGATTAATTAATTCATCATCAGTTGAATATATTGCTCCCTTTTAAAAAAGTTTTATCCTTATTCCCACTCTCAATGAGAACCCGCTTAAATCTAAAGTGGCTTCTCTCGCATTTAGGATTTTAGCTCCACTTGGCTTTGATGGAGAAACTACTAAATCAGGATACATATTGCTAAATCCTTCATCTTCCATATTTTTCTTTGCAGTATATAGAATTCCCTCGTCTTCTCCTTGTTCAAGAGTAAGTGTATTGGAATAAATCCATTTACCCTTAAGATTTTTTATCTTGGCGTATCTTCTTTGAATTTCTAGCACTAAAGCAAAAACATTTGATATTTTGTATTCAAACCCGAGTCCACCATTAAAACCGAGACCATTACCTCTCATATCATATTTGTTGGATATTTCGTAAAATTTATTGATAAGAACAGTCCGGTCTAATGAAATAATTTCATTATATTTATATATAAAACACTTTGAAAAATAATAGTCTAATCCACTTTTTAAGAAGATATTAATTCTGGATCCAAGTGGTATGGTGTAATAAATTCCTAATTTAATAGGAATAGTT
>JADHWO010000040.1 GCA_016783445.1 Candidatus Aminicenantota bacterium | reverse complement strand
CAAGGAACTTCGTGATGAAGCTATGTCGAACACAGAGACCTTGGCCGAAGGCAATAGAATCGATTTCGAATCCCTGCGTCAAAACAAAGATGGAACATTGATTAATGTATTAGGAATTGGGGCACCAATCGTTGTTGGAAATAAGCAGGTTGCCGTCTATTGCATCTATCGCGACATCACCGAACGCAAAAGAGCGGAAGAGGATGCGTATCGACGGGCGGCTCAGGCTGCGTTGATCTATGAGGTAGGTCAGGGTATGAGCAGTGAGTTGGAGTTGAATACACTGCTGTCCCAAATCGTGACCGCCGTGCAAGAAGCCTTTAATTACTATGGAGTAATGCTGATGCTCTTTGATGAGGAGGACAAACGCTTGAAACTGCAGTCCATTGCAGGTGGCTATGCCGACATCTTTCCAGAAGATCTCTCCCATGCCATTGGAGAAGGAATGACAGGATACGCTGTAGCGAGCAGTGAAACGCAGGTCAGTGGTGATGTCAGCAAGGACCCATATTACGTGAGAGAGGTGGATGAGAAAACAAAGTCTGAACTATCAGTGCCAATCAAGAGTGGAGAGAAGGTCATTGGTGTACTCGATATACAGAGCGATGAGTTTGATGCCTTCGATAAGACTGACATAACTGCTATGGAGACTCTCAGTACTCAAATTTCCACAGCTATTGATAACGCCAGGCTGTACGAGCAAGCGCAACGAGAAATAACAGAGCGCAAGCGAGCAGAGGAGGAAATTGAAAAACGTCAGCAATACTTAGAATCTGTATTGCATGATGCCCCAGATGCTATCGTCACTGTTGATGCCTCCCACCATATTATCGAATGGAACCTGGGAGCTGAGAAAATTTTCGGGTATACTCGCAACGAAGTGCTCGGGAAGAATCTTGACGATATCGTTACTGCTCCAGATGTTGTAGAAGAGGCAAAGGCCTTAACCAAAAAGTCACTGTCTGGGGAAAGAGTCCCTCCGCTGGAAACCGTTCGCTATGGGAAAAACGGAACACCCGTAAATGTCATTGTTGCAGGTTCTCCCTTAAAGATTGGAGACAAGCTGCACGGCGTTGTGGTTGTCTACACTGACATTACTGAGCGTAAGGTAATAGAAAAGCAGCTAGAAGATTTTGCCTATGTAGTCTCTCATGATTTAAAGGCACCGCTTCGTGCTATCAACCAACTGGCTGCATGGATTTCACAGGATCATGCTGGTGCCTTTGATAAAGGTGGCAAGGAACAGATGGATCTTCTTGTTGGAAGGGTTAAGCGTATGGATAATCTTATAGATGGGATTCTGCAATATTCAAGAGCCGGACGTATAAAGGGAAGTGAGAAAGAAGTCGATCTAAATAATGTAGTAAAAGAAGTCATAGACACGCTTGTGCCTCCGAAAAATATACATGTGACAATCAAAGATAAATTACCCGTGATTTTAGCTGAGACGGTAAGGATTGAGCAGGTATTTCAGAACCTGATAAGCAATGCAATAAAATACATGGATAAACCGAAAGGGGAAATAAGGGTTGGTTATGTTGATGAAGGAAATAATTGGAAATTCAGTATCGCGGATAATGGGCCGGGAATTGAAGAGAAATATTACGATAAAATATTCCAGATTTTCCAGACATTGGAATCACGTGACAAGCGTGAAAGCACAGGCGTGGGACTTGCTCTTGTAAAAAAGATTGTCGAGTTATATGGTGGTAAGATCTGGGTGGAATCAAAAACTGGCGAGGGGAGCACCTTCTTTTTTACATTAAGAAAGATAAAATAAAGGAGTGATAAAATGAGAAGCAAAAGACCTATTCTTCTTGTTGAGGATGACAAGGTGGATGCGATGACAGTAAAACGTGCCCTGGATGAGATCAAGGTTACGAACCGGCTGGACATTGCGGGCAACGGCGAAGAGGCATTGTTGTTTTTACGGGATACTGAAAACAAAAAGCCCTGCGTCATTCTTTTGGACTTGAACATGCCTAAGATGAACGGCATTGAATTCTTGAGAATCGCTAAACAGGATAAAGGGTTGAGGAGAATCCCTGTCGTGGTTCTGACGACTTCTGAAGAAGAACAAGACAGGGTTAATAGTTTTGACCTGGGGGTTGCGGGTTATATGATTAAGCCTGTAGACTATCAGAAGTTTGTGGAAGTTATTAAAACAATAGATCTGTATTGGACGTTGAGCAAACTCCCGGAGGAGGATTAAAGCATGGATAACAAAAAAGGAAGAATCCTTGTCGTTGAGGATGACAACGTTGACCGGATGGCATTTGAGCGTTTTGCCAGAGCAGAGAAGCTTTCCTATGATTATATCTTTGCCGGTTCAGTTAAAGAAGCCAATGAGGTTCTGGAAAAAGAAAAATTCGATGCTGTACTGTTAGATTATATGCTCGGAGATGGGACGGCTTTTGATCTATTCGACAAAATGGGGGGGTCTCCGTTTATTCTCATCACAGGGACCGGTGATGAAGAAATTGCTGTTAAAGCAATGAAGTCAGGTGCCTATGATTACTTGATGAAGGATGTTGAAGGCCGTTACCTTAAAACTTTACCTCTAACAGTGGAGAATGCGATAAAGCGTAAGCGTGCAGAAGAAGAATTGATGAAATACCGGGAGCATCTTGAAGAGCTGGTGGGAGAACGCACGACTGAACTGCAAGCGGAGATTGCCGAACGCAAAAAAGCCGAAAAAGCATTACAAGAGGCTCACGATAAGCTTGAAAATAGGGTAGAAGAACGTACTGCTGAGCTGAGGACTGCTAATGAGAAGCTTCAACAGGAAATAACCGAGCGCAAGCATGTTGAGAAACAGCTCAACGTATCTCTAGAAGAGAAGGAAATACTCCTGAAAGAAATTCACCATCGGGCCAAAAACAACATGCAAATTATTTCCAGTCTCCTTGGACTTCAATCATGGTATATAAAAGACAAAAGAATACTTGAAATATTTAGTGAACTCCAGCACCGTATAAAATCAATGGCGCTCATCCATGAAAAGCTGTATAGATCCGAAGACCTGTCAAGAGTTGAATTATCTGATTATATAAAGAGCCTTACAGCCAATTTATTTTCTATGTATAGAGTTGGGATGGCGGATGTAACTCTTAAGCAGGATATAAAGGATGTATATCTTGATATCAAAAGAGCAATTCCGTGCGGATTAATCATCAATGAGCTTGTACTGAACTCTCTGAAACATGCCTTTCCTGATGGAAAAAAGGGAGAGATAGTTGTAAAAATGTATGCAGACAGGCGGAAAAAACATACATTGATAGTGAGAGATACAGGAGTTGGATTTCCTGAGGGATTGGATTTTCGTAATACAGAGACTTTAGGGATGCGCTTGGTGGGAGACTTGGTAAAGCAGCTAAAGGGTACTATTAAACTTGATATAAAAGGTGGTTCAACATTTAGGATAACGTTTTGATAAAAAAGGGGAGTTGTGTATCGTTCCAATTATCTTTATTGTCTGTATTGAATCCAATAAAAACCGGCAAAAAGTTGACACAGCTCATGCCGGTTGATTTCGACAATAATCAGAAACCATTTTGAAAATAAGCTCAAAAAATCTCTAATTCCGAAAAACAGACTGCGATTCAGGCGGTAATCTTATAAAAGGAAAATGTTATTCTTACGGCATTCTTCTATTGTCTCATCAGGCCATATGCTTGACTGGATTTCCCCTATATGGGCTTTTCTTAGGAAATACATACAGAGCCTTGACTGCCCGATACCGCCGCCTATAGAGAGAGGCAACTTCCCCTTGAGTAATTTTTTATGGAAAAATAATTCCTTTCTTTCAGTTGTTCCAGTCATCTCCAGTTGTTTTTTGAGCGTCTGCTGATCCACGCGGATTCCCATTGAAGAGATCTCAAAGGCTTTTTCTAAAACAGGATACCAGACAATGATATCCCCGTTCAGCCCCATTCCTTTTTCTGTGAGTGTTGTCCAATCGTCGTAATCAGGGGCTCTGCTGTCGTGGGGATATCCATTTTCTAAAGGCGCACCAATCCCAATGATAAAAACTGCACCATATTCTTTACAAATAGCATCTTCTCTTTCCCATGGGCTGAAATAAGGATATTTTTTCTCCAGCTCTTCTGAATGAACAAAATATATTTCTTCAGGAAGAACAGGTTTGATTTCAGGATATTGTTTATAAATAACGTATTCTGTCCTTTTTAACACCTGGTAAATTTTTCTGACAATAAATATCAAAAAATCTAAATTTCTATCCTCTTTTGAAATGACTTTTTCCCAATCCCACTGGTCAACATAGAGAGAATGTAAATTGTCAAGAATCTCATCAGGACGGATAGCATTCATATCTGTATAAATACCTTCTCCTGGTTTCATTTTTAGATTGGCAAGGATTAGCCTTTTCCATTTCGCCAGTGATTGTACGACTTCAGCCTTCGTGTTATTAATATTCTTTATGTAGAAAGAAATTGGACGTTCTACGCCATTCAGGTCATCATTAATACCTATGCCTGCTTTAACAAATAAAGGAGCTGTCACCCTGCTTAAATTTAAAAATTTTGCCAGATTTATTTGGAAAAAGTCTTTAATAAGCTTAATCGCCTTTTCTGTCTCTTTAACATCAAGAATAGATTCGTAATTTTCTGGAATTCTGCATTTTTTACTCATAGATTTCCTCCATAAATATATTGAATTGGAATAAGGAAAGGGTGTTAGTTTAGAAATGCTATTGGGTGGCGGTTACCACCCAATTATTATTCTTATTGTTTTTGATTACAAAAAAACTCGTTCTAGCAATTAAAAGACTGTTCCTTGCCGGCATGTGCCAATTATAACCATTTCCCGCCCGTTGTCAAATCATTTTATTGAGGCTTAAATTCACCGTCTAATTTCCGGGATTTGTCCCGGAGTGACGGGATTACAGAGAATGGAACAAACGAGCAGCTCCATAGCCATCGAAAAGATTATTGATGATAGCAGGATTAAAAAAATTGCTAATCTTAAACAGTATATCGAAAATATTGAAATATTTTCATGTTTTATTTAAAATCCTTTTATATGATATGTTTTATATCCAAATCAATTCAGCGGAAATAACCGAATGCTTATCAGACAGCAAGGGCCTGTGACCAAACTTATAACCCACATGTCGGATTCAAAACCAGAAAGAAAAGTCAATAAAACTCCAATCTGTCTTATTATCCTTTTCGCCACTCTTGGAATCTGGGTGCTTCATTGCCGACCATCAGGAAGAAATAAATCTGAGTATAGAACGATTCGAGTCACTAAGCAGACATTCTCCCTTGCTGTTACCGCCCTTGGCATAGTCAAACCACAAGTTGGTGCGGAAGTACGCCTGGGCGCTCGCATACCTGGCAAAGTGGAGCATCTTCGTGCAAATATTGGCGACCTTGTAAAGAAGGGGCAGGTCATTGCGGAGTTGGAAAAAGATGAGCTTAAGGCAAACATTGAAAAGCGGAAAGCCCAGCTAAACATAGCCCTGATCAATCTTGCTGCACTGGAGGTCCTCGGTCCTATCGAAATCGAGAAGGCCGAAGCTGAGTGCGGTCGATTAAAAGCTATCCATGACCTGGAAGCGATAGAATATGAGAGGCAAAACATTCTCTCCAAAGAGAATCTCACATCCAAGCAGAAACTTGACCAGACAAAGGTGGAGCTCTTAGTAGCTAAGAAGGAATTGGAAACGAGTTTGAAGACGTTGGAACTGGCAAGAAACAAGTTCAAGGAAGATTTAAAACAGCTGAAAGCGGAAGCTGAAAGTGCAAGGGCCGAGTTGAGAATCGCTGAGGTAGAGTTATCATATGCAACTTTACGTGCACCCATTTCAGGAACCATCGCCTCAGTCTCAACGCAAGAAGGGGAAACCGTCGCAGTAGGTTTAAGCGCACCCACTTTTGTAACGATTATTGATCTTGATCGACTTCAAATTGAGACTTATGTGGATGAAGTGGATATCGGCAAGATCAAGATTGGTCAGAAGGCCACCTTTGCGGTAGAGGCTTTTCCTTCAATTGACATAGAGGGTGAGGTTGTGGGGATCTATCCAAAAGCGATACTCAAAGAAAATGTTGTTTTTTATAGTGTTGTAGTCAGAAGCCTGAAACCCCCTTCAGTTGCTCTCCGACCGGAGATGACGGCCAATGTCTCAATATTCCTCGAACCCAGTGGGGCTGTTCTCTTGGTGCCGGCGAGATCCGTGAAGAAGTCCGAAGGTTCTAACTTTGTCTACGTGATTAAAGACGGGAAGCCGGTGAGGCGTGAGGTTCGAATCGGTTGGAAACAAGGACGATTCCTGGAAATCAAGGAGGGTCTTGATGAAGGAGACGAGGTACTTGAAGATCATAATGACTGGGAAGAGGAGGAATCATGACCAGAATAGTTCGGATTACCAGAGAGTCAGTCCGGATGATGGCAGGCAACAGGCTGCGTGTATTCATCATGATGTTGGGCGTGGCAGTGGGTGTTGCCTCTCTCACAATGATGATTTGTGTGAGCAAGGGCGCATACAAGGAAGTAATGGATATTGTCAACAGACAGGGGCCAGCCTTGTTACAGGTTCGTCCAGGGACAGACAGACATACCGGGCTTCCCTCCGGTAGTCGCGCGGTTGTATCGCTTGCCGAAGAAGACGTTAATGCTATTCTTCAACATGTTGGAAATATTCATGCTGCTGCTCCCGTTAAAGACCGCAAGGGAATCGAGGTGAAGCATGGAGATAAGTTCACCCTGACCAGAATATTCGGAATCATTCCGGAATGGTCCGAGATTCGCGATTTTGGTCCAAGCAAGGGCGAGTTCATTTCCGAGGAGGATATATCTTTTGCTGCCAGAGTATGCCTCATTGGACAAACCGTTAAGAAGAACTTATTCGGCGATACAGAACCTATCGGTCAGACAATTCGAATCAAGGACGTTCCATTCACTGTCAAGGGTGAACTAAAACAGAAGGGAGTATCATCCGCAGGCCGGGATCGAGACGACCGAATCGTTATCCCAATTACCACGTATTTCAAGAGACTCTTCAAAGATATTCATTTGTCCCAGATAGTGATTACTGTAGAGGATACTAGCAGCATGGACAAGACTGTAGAGGACGTGCGAGCCGTGATTCGTGAACGCCACAAGATTGCTGTCGGCGAGCCGGACGACTTTGCCATGAGGACACCTCAGGACCTGATAGACTTAGCGTATGCTGCCAGCAGATCCCTGATAAACCTGCTTACCGGAATCGCTGGGATTTCATTGCTGGTTGCGGGCATCATGATTACTAATATAATGCTCGCTTCCGTTTCAGCAAGGAGGAATGAAATAGGAATCCGTCGAGCAATTGGCGCAAGGAAGAATGATATCCTCAGCCAATTCATGATGGAATGTATCTTTATCTCATTGATGGGGGGTATATTGGGAACAATCCTGGGATTTGGCGGTTCTATTATTCTTTCGAGCCTGAAAGTAGCTGCCAGCAAAGTCACGCCCACGGCTCTTTTAGCCTCAATCGTATCCTGCAGTCTCATTGCAGTTGTTTTTGGCATATTCCCTGCCAAGAAAGCGGCAAACCAGAGTCCAACGAATGCTTTAAGAGCTTAGTGGGAAAGAGAGAAGAGCAAAGCATGATTAAAATCAAGAACATAAAAAAAACGTATACAAAAGCTTCTGTTTCGACCCCGGTGCTACGCGGCATATCCCTTTCGATTCAACGTGGTGAATATGTGGCAATCATGGGGACATCAGGCACCGGCAAGTCCACCCTGATGAACATTCTCGGGTGCCTAGACAAGCCGACGAATGGGCAGCTTGAGCTGGATGGCGTCGATGTCCACGGACTAGACGACGATGCTCTTTCTGCTCTTAGGAACAAGAAGATCGGGTTCGTCTTCCAGCAGTTTTTCCTTCTGGAACGTACGACCGCGCTTGACAACGTGTTATTACCTCTCATCTACGCCGAAAAATATCCGGTAGATGCAGTAAAACGTGCCAAGAAAACACTTGTTAGTGTTGGGCTTGAAGATCGGATGGAATACCTTGCCAGCGAATTGTCAGGAGGTGAGCAACAGAGAGTGGCTATCGCTCGAGCCCTGATCAATGATCCCGATGTTATACTAGCAGATGAACCGACTGGCAATCTGGATTCCAAGAGTACTAATGAAGTCTTGGAAATCTTCAGTCGCCTCAACCAAGAGGGCAGAACGATCGTTGTCGTTACACATGATCGGGCAGTTGCTGAGCATGCTCAGCGGATACTGGAGCTCAAAGATGGCCAGATAATAAATAGCGTAGCCAACTCTAAACTGAAAAACTCAAGTGATCATTAGCTAATTGAAAGATTGACAAGCTCCAAAGATTCTAGTCGTTAACGCCTTTAGTAAAATAAAGGATTAAGCACGTCATCCGCGAAGCTCTTGCAGTTCTTTATGGGGTGAGCGTAATGACGAGTCTTTAAACATAAGAATTGGATTGAAAGTTACAAAAATTATCATCTTATCATACAAAATTCTTGCCTCTCATAAACTGCGGACTTTCCTTTGTTTATCCAGCATGGCCATCGGTGTAGCAGCCGTGGTCGTTATGGTATCCATGGGAAGAGGAATCCAAAAACGTGTGCTTGACATGATTCACGATATGGGCACCAACTTGATCGTTGTTAACGCGGGACATATTACTCTTGTAGGTGGCCGGGAGAGGCAGTCAGCAATCGTGACAACTCTACGGCCCGGCGACTCTGATGCTATACAGGACCACTGTGCTTTTGTTACCGAAGTAGCTCCAGAGACCAGTCGTAAGATGAATGTTCAATGGGAATCAGAAAACCTTATGACAGATGTTGTCGGAGTCACTCCAGCAGCTTTTCAGGTACGAAACATAAAAATCGAAATGGGTCGGTACTTCGACTCAGCCGAGAATGATACAGCGCGGAGAGTTGCGCTTGTAGGCTCAGTGATCGTAGAGAAACTCTTTAATGCTGAGGATCCGGTCGGTCATCGGATTCGAATTGGTCAAGCACCTTTTGAAGTAGTTGGAGTTATGAAAGCGAAAGGTGTGGATGCGAATGGAGTGGATCGGGACGACAGAATTCTTATCCCTATAAAGACTGCAATGCGTCGACTGGTAAGGACTACCTACATCCAGAAGATTCATATTCAGGTTGCCCACTCCGGGCACTTGCAGCGTGCAGAAAAGGAAATTAGAGAGTTATTGCGGGAGAGGCACAGATTATGGGATAAACCGGACGATTTTACTATCCAGAACCAGGCCACCCTTGTCCAAACAGAGAAAGAATCCACCCGGACATTGACGCTTCTTGTAGCAAGTGTTGCTGCGATATCACTTCTTGTTGGGGGTATCGGGATTCTCGCAGTCATGCTTACAGCTTGCAGGGAGAGAAGAAGAGAAATTGGACTGCGCCGAGCCGTCGGTGCGCGTCGTCGTGACATTAGGACACAATTCCTGTTGGAGTCTCTGATTATTGCTGGTCTGGGCGGTTTTTTTGGAGCCGCCCTCGGAATGCTTTCCGCATTCTTGGCCTCCAAAGTAGGTGGCTGGCCTGCGATTGAATCATGGGATGCAATTGGTCTAGGCTTGATTCTGTCAGCGATAGTTGGATTGATTTTTGGGATATATCCGGCTTCAAAAGCAGCTGCGCTAGAGCCTATTGAGGCCCTTAGAGCCGAATAAGAAACGATAGCATTTTGAAAAGACCGGAAAACTCCCTCTCTTAAGGGAGTTGTGTTTCTAACCTAAATCAGCAAGAAAGGGCCTTCAAAATCTCGATAAGGATTCATTGAGGAACTTGTTCGAGTTGGAAGCTTGTGACAATTTGTAAGCCCTAATTTGACATGAGTATAATGTTAATAGTAAAAATAAACGACTAATAAATAGCTGAGAAGGGAATATATTAATGCAAGGGCTGCAAACACTGGATTGGATAGTTATCTTTCTGTATTTTTCGGTGCTTTTTGGGATCGCCTGGTGGGTCATTAAACAGAAACAAAGCGATACTACTGATTATTTTTTAGCAGGCAGACATATCGGCTGGTTTGTGATTGGAGCATCTATTTTTGCTTCCAATATCGGCTCTGAACATATCGTTGGACTTGCTGGCACTGGTGCAAAAAGCGGAGTTGCTATGGGACATTATGAATTACACGCCTGGTGTATCCTGCTTTTAGGGTGGGTATTTGTCCCATTTTATATGCGAAGCAAAGTTTTTACGATGCCGGAATTTTTAGAAAAACGCTATTCTCCGGCAGCTCGTTGGTTTTTATCAGTAATCTCACTGGTTGCATATATACTGACAAAAGTGTCTGTAACTGTTTATGCCGGCGCAGTTGTATTCCAGGCGCTTATGGGAATTGAATTTTGGACTGGCGCATTAATAATTGTGATCCTGACTGGTATCTATACAGTTCTAGGAGGATTACGGGCTGTTGTTTATACCGAGAGTATGCAAGCTATTGTATTAATTATAGGCTCGCTTACAGTCACAGTTATGGGGTTAATTAAAATTGGAGGGTGGAATAATCTAGTGTCGGTTGTCGGAGCTGAGCACTTTAACTTATTTTTACCCTTAGACCATCCAGACTTTCCATGGCTTGGAATGGTACTAGCCCCTCCAATCGTCGGGATTTGGTACTGGTGTACAGACCAATGTATTGTTCAGCGAGTGTTAGCGGCTAGGAATGAAACTCAAGCAAGGCGCGGGACAATTTTTGCGTCATATTTGAAGCTCTTTCCGTTCTTCATTTTTATTATTCCCGGAGTGATTGCCTATGCCCTGGCAAAAACAGGTCAGCTTAATCTTCCTGCATCCGATCAGGCATTTCCTGCAATGGTTAAGGCACTTTTACCAGTAGGATTTAAAGGACTTGTTGCTGGGGGTTTAATAGCTGCCCTCATGAGCTCACTTGCTGCGGTCTTTAATTCCTGTTCAACGTTATTCACAATGGATATCTATAAAAAGATTAGACCAAAATCATCAGAAAAAACCTTGGTTTTTGTAGGAAGGATTGCTACAGGTGTTGTTGTTGTTTGTGGCATTCTCTGGATTCCATTGATGAAATTTATTTCTGGAGAATTATATCATTACCTGCAGAGTGTCCAAGCTTACCTCGCACCACCAATTGCGGCGGTTTTTCTCCTAGGCTTATTCTGGAAAAAAATTAACTCCTCAGGAGCAGTGACTGCACTTGTCGGTGGTTTTGTGATTGGCATGTTGCGTTTAGTCGCTGAACTTAAAAAAGAATATTTAAGCGGATGGCTGTACACTTTTGCAAATATCAATTTCCTCTATTTTTGTGTGTATTTATTTTTGGTGTGTATAGCCATAATGGTTGTTGTCAGCCTTTTTACAAGACAGCCGTCATATGAAAAAATTCAAGGCCTTACATACAGTACAACTGTTATTGAGGACAAGGAAGCGTCACGTGCGAGCTGGAATAAAAAAGATGTTATTCTTTCTTTGGTTATTCTTATAATTATTGCACTGATTTTAATCTATTTCTCTCCACTGGTGATAGCTTAAGATAGAATTTAATAAAATAAATATGTTAACCTAACACAAGTGAAGAAAATGGAAAAATATGCCTTAGGCTTGGATCTGGGGACCAATTCCTGTCGTTCTTTAATAGTTGATTTGAACGATGGAAAAGAGCTTGCCAGTTGTGTTTTTCCTTATCCTTCAGGGGATAATGGAGTCCTGGTTGACCAAAAAGATCCTAATGTTGCACGGCAAAATCCTCAAGATTATTTAGAGACAATCGTTGTTTCGGTTAAAGAAGCCATTAAACAGGCAAAAGACAAATATTCGGACTTTGAAACAGAAAATATCATTGGTATTGGTGTAGATACAACAGGAAGCAGCCCCATGCCTGTTAACAAAGACGGTGCTCCACTGGGAATATTACCGGAATTTAAAGATAACCTTGATGCAATGGTATGGTTATGGAAAGACCATTCCAGTCATAAAGAAGCTGTTCAAATTACCGAACTAGCTCAAAAAAAACGTCCAGAATATTTGGCTAAAATAGGTGGGACTTATTCATCTGAATGGTTCTGGAGCAAGATTCTTCACTGTAAAAATGTTGCACCTGAAGTATTTAAAGCTGCCTATAGTTTTGTTGAATTTTGTGATTATATTCCCGCTGTTTTAGCCGGAGACACCAGGCCAGACAGTATCTTTCGAAGTGTTTGCGCAGCTGGCCACAAAGCGATGTATAATGAAAATTGGGGAGGCTTGCCGGATAAAGAATTTCTTTTATCTTTAACGCCGGATCTTGTTGAGCTTCGCGATAGATTATACAAAAAAGCGGTTCCCGCTGACCGGCTGGCCGGACACTTGTCGCATGAATGGGCGGAAAAGCTTGGATTAAAATCAGGCATCGCAGTTGCTGTTGGCGCTTTTGACGCTCACATGGGAGCTGTGGGAGCAGGCATAAAAGAAGGAACTTTAGTCAAAATAATCGGCACAAGTACATGTGATGTTTTGGTCTGGCCCAATCATAAAGAACTGGCTGATATTCCAGGAGTCTGTGGAATTGTTGATGGTTCGGTTATACCAGGCTATTTTGGAATTGAAGCAGGGCAGTCAGCTGTTGGAGATATCTTTTTATGGTTTGTCCATCAACTTGCGCCTGATAAATACGGGAAAACAGTTGATGAAAAATTTAAAAATTTAGAAATTGCAGCCTCAAAACAAAAACCCGGTGAACACGGTCTGCTTGCATTAGACTGGAATAATGGAAACCGCACAATTCTTGTGGATGTGCGCCTGAGCGGCCTCCTCCTTGGGCAAACACTGCACACACAAGCTCATGAAATATACCGGGCTTTAATTGAAGCGACTGCCTTTGGAGCACTCACAATCATCAACCGTATAGAAGAATACGGTGTGCCGGTTAGGGATGTTGTAAACTGCGGAGGTCTGGCTGCCAGGAATCCTTTTCTTTTGCAAATTTATGCAGATATCACAGGGCGCCCAATGAAAGTATCCATGAGTGATCAAACATGTGCTCTGGGTGCAGCAATTTTTGGTGCAGTAGCTGCCGGGAAAGAAATAAGTGGATTTTCTTGTGTAGAGGAGGCCCAAGAAGCGGTGACCGAAATTAAAGAGGTTTATGAGCCAAATCAAGAAAATAATAAGATCTATCAGGAACTATATCGTTTATACAGCCAGATGCATGATGCATTTGGAACAACCGTATGGTCAGGAACAATGTTTAATGTTATGAAGGATTTGCTTGCGCTTCGTGAGAAGCAAAGGAAGGGAAATTGAAAGTTGCCAAGTTAAAAGAAGAGGTTTGGAAAACAAATTTAGATATATATAAATACAATCTGGTGATTTCAACCTGGGGCAATGCCAGCGGTGTGGATCGAAGCAAGGGAATTGTTGTGATCAAACCCAGTGGTGTTCCCTATAACAATTTAAAACTAGAAGATATGGTCGTGGTTGACTTGGAGGGCCAAGTTATTGAAGGGGAGCTCAAACCATCTTCAGATACTCCTGCTCATCTGGAATTGTATAAAGTCTTTAAACAAATTGGAGGTATTACACATACACATAGTGAATACGCGACAATTTTTGCACAGGCACGAAGGGAAATTCCCTGTTTGGGAACAACCCATGCAGATTTTTCTAAGGAAGATATTCCTCTGACAAGGATGTTGACCAAAGAAGAAGTTGAAGAAGATTATGAAGGGAATACAGGGAAAGTTATTGTTGAACGATTTGCCGGCCTAAAACCTTTAGAAATACCAGCTGTTCTGGTTGCCGGCCATGGACCATTTACATGGGGGAAAACTCCATCTGAATCTGTAGAGAACAGCCTTATATTAGAAAAAATCGCAAAGATGGCATTTAGTGCCTTCCAAATTAATCCTGAACTTAACAGATTGCCGGAATATATCCGGAAAAAACATTATCAGAGGAAGTATGGTGCTGATGCTTATTATGGACAGGAAAAAAAGGGAGAGAAAAAATGAAAAATATACCAAAAATTAATTTAGGCATTGTTGCGGTAAGCAGAGACTGTTTTCCTGTTGAATTATCAAAAAAAAGAAGAGTTGAAGTAGCTAAAGAATGTAAAACAAAAAATATTCCAATTTTTGAGATTGAAACAGTAGTGGAGAGTGAGAAAGATTCATTGAAGGCACTTGAAGAAATACAGAAAAAAAATATAAATGCTCTTGTAATTTTTTTAGGTAATTTTGGCCCGGAAGGCCCAACTACAATTCTCGCTCAAAAATTTGATGGTCCGGTTATGTTTGCTGCAGCAGCTGAAGAGAAAGGAAGCGATTTGTTCAAAGGGAGGGGAGATGCCTTTTGTGGCCTGTTAAATACCTCTTATAACTCTGAGTTAAGAAACCTCAGGCCTTATATTCCGGAATATCCTGTCGGGATAGCAACAGAAATCGCAGACAAAATTGGCGATTTTCTTCCTGTGGCAAGAATTTTATGCGGATTAAAGAAGCTTAAGATATTCTCCTTTGGACCCCGGCCTCAGGATTTTCTTGCCTGTAATGCTCCGATTAAACCGCTTTACGATCTTGGTATAGAAATCATGGAAAATAGTGAGTTGGACCTTTACGATATTTTCCTTTCTGTAAAGGGAGACCCAGGAATTAAAGCCGTTGCTGAAGACATGGCAAAGGAGCTCGGAAGAGGGAACAAATATCCTGACCTCCTTGAAAAACTTGCCCAGTATGAAGTTGCTTTGACCAGATTTATCGAAAACAATCTTGGGGCTTCAGAATTTGCGGTTTTTGCTAATAAATGTTGGCCAGCTTTTGAAAATTACTTTGGATTTGTACCCTGCTATGTCAATTCTCGTTTTGCTTCACGAGGGGTGCCGATATCCTGCGAGGTGGATATTTACGGCGCACTAAGTGAGTATGTTATAACTTGTGCCACAGAACTTCCAGCAACTCTTCTGGATTTAAATAATACCGTTCCTTCTGATATGTACAAGGAAAATAAGGATAAAGTTGGCAGCTACAAGGCGGACGATCTTTTTATGGGTTTTCACTGTGGAAACACAGCCTTTTCCTGTCTGGTTGACGCTGAGATGAAATACCAGCTGATTATGAATCGTCTGCTCGAATCAGGTAAAAAGCCTGACATTACAAGAGGGACTCTTGAAGGAAGAATCAGACCAGGGGATATTTCTCTCTTCAGGCTTCAGTCAACAGCAGAAACAGTTCTTCGTTCCTATATTGCTGAGGGGGAAGTACTTGACATAAATCCCAGATCATTCGGCAGTATCGGTGTGTTTGCAGTAAAAGATATGGCTCGCTTTTACCGTCATGTTCTTTTAGAAAAAAGATATCCACACCATTCAGCCGTTGCTTTTAAACACGCTGGTAAAACACTGTTTGCTGCCATGAAGATGCTGGGTGTTGAAGATGTTTCTTTTAATCAACCGAAAGGTAAACTCTACAGAAGCGAAAATCCCTTTTAGGGGTTTGATGAATCGGTTCTCTTCCATTTTGTGTGATTATTAATAAGTTAGTATTCGGGGACGGTCTCGCTCCCGTTCAGATTTTTCACGCCATCCCTTCATCACTCTTCTCGGCGGCTGCGTAACTCGCTCCGCTCAAACATACTCGCCGCCCGACTCTGTCGGATTTCCTCGAAGAGCAATTCAGGGAGGCTAAATCTTCAAAGGTCTCTTCATCCATCCCCGAACACTTTCTATTAATCTATCAAGATATGTTTTGCCCATACAAAATGGAAGAGAACCGATTCATCAAACCCACATAATTGAAGTTATATTTTTTAATATCAACAAGATAACTTGGTCTAATCCCAATATTTCTCCTTTTTAACAAACTTTTAACAAATTCTTAACAATTCTTTGACAACTTTCCTCTTCCTAAAGCTTAACTTAGTAATGAATGAAATAAAACTAAAGGAGTAAACAATGAAAACAGGACAATATGGTCCATCTCATCCACTTGCAGGTAAGCTTGTGGAGAAGCTTTCCATTCCTATAGTGAGAACGGTAGGTGCCGCATTAAAATTCTACGATAATAAAAGTCGTTATGCGATCCAGAAGGGTAAAGAGATGCGTGAACGGTTAGGTCAGGGAGAATCCGTGTATTTGGTTGGTGTTGGACCAAGCGGGCACAACTCAACTGCAGCGCTTGTGGAGGTCTCTGCGGAGCAGGGGATACGTCCTATTTGCAATAACGAGGAGGAAAGATATACAGGCAATAGACATGAAGACCGCTTTCCGGAGAACTCGCTTAATGAGGTTTTTAACTATCTCGATAAAATGGACGCGAAACCTGCTGATGTCCTGGCTGTTGTTGGTTCCTGGGACTACCTGGCAGGAATCTCTACAAGTCTTCGAGTTGCTATTGAGGAAGCTCCAGCCAGCTTTCTTCTGGCACATAAGGGCGCTTCTCCTCAGATGAATCCCTGGCATTTCCTGGAGGCGCTTAAAGCTCCCGGTCAGCTCAAGAGTTTTTTTAATACTAAAAAGAGGGTACCAGTTATTGGCATGCGCCATCACGACAACCATGCTTTCTTCCCTTATGCTGTTTCACCATTTGCCGAGAGTCCTGAGCCGACCATGATAGTCGTTGTAGACGGTTTTGGTGATGACGGTGCGATGTCCACTTATGTAGCTGAACAAGGAAAAATCAAACTTGTGCAAAGGTTTCCTCATATATTTGATTCACAAGGGCTGCTTTATGCTGTAATAAGTTCTACACAAGGAGGATGGACAACCCTAAGCAGTGAGGGACGCTTTATGGGCGCCAGTGCGTGGGGTGATACTAATCGTCTTACTAACCCATATTACAAGCGCCTGAGGCAGATTATAC
The DNA here is from genome assembly GCA_016783445.1 of Candidatus Aminicenantota bacterium. Classification (GTDB taxonomy): domain Bacteria; phylum Acidobacteriota; class Aminicenantia; order Aminicenantales; family Aminicenantaceae; genus JADHWO01. Next base: position 5,208 of record JADHWO010000040.1, on the reverse strand, counting down.
ACTGTGGTCCTGACGGTAAAGTAAGCGTAAACCGATCACTTATTAACTACCATCGAAGAGGGCAACAGAAGCCATATAGCAAACAGCTTGTAGAAATTATTGGTGAACCGATTCCTCCCGATAAGATGTGGGATCCAGGAACAGTTCTGAAAATCGACGATATTGAGTTTGCCGAGGTCACGCAGGAACGCGTTGAAAAGGCCGCAGCGCTTCAGTTGGTGTTTGAAGATGCGCTTTTCCACATTGTTGACTTTCTAATCAGGCACACTGGCAGCAACCAACTTGTATTTAGCGGAGGAACCTCGCTCAACTGTGTGGCCAACATGAACTTACTAGATAACTTTAATGAAGCTTACTATCACAGAAATCTTAAACAAAAGAACACCAGGCTTCATCTTTGGGTTCCACCTAATCCGAGTGATACCGGGGCTGCCATGGGTGCTTGCTACAATTTTGCTATGAGCCATGGGGCTCCTCTAGGTCCAGCTATGAAACACGCTTTTATATGTGGAAGCGCTCCATCCAAAGGAGATGTCGAGTTGGCCATTGTTGAGGCAGAAAACACAAAAAGTTTGGCGGTTGGAAATATTCTCGAGCCGAAAGGATGTCAGCGAGTTGCAGACCTGGTAGCAAACATCATAACAAATGATGGTGTTCTTGGTCTCTATCAAGGGGCAAGCGAGACAGGGCCTCGCGCTCTTGGGCACCGAACGATTCTTGCTAATCCGTGTAACCCAGAAACTCTGAAAGTACTTAACAAACATGTAAAATACAGGGAGACTTTTCGTCCGTTAGCTCCGATGCTCACTCTGGAAGAAGCAAAGCGACTTTATTATTTATCCGAAGGAGCATCTGATGATAATTACAATGCCTATAATTACATGGTGTTAACTGTCAAAGCTAAAGCGGATTGCTACAATTTAATACCTGCAGTCATCCATAAAGATGGTACGAGCCGCCTTCAGATTGTTCGTGAGGAAACAGATCCATTTTCTTATGCAATCTTGAAAGCAATAGGCCGTCGTTTAGGTGTGGAAGTAGCTGTCAATACTTCTTTGAACGTAGGAACACCTATAGTACAGACGCCTGCACAAGCAATTAGGGCTTTGCACAGGTCACGCGGAATGTCCGGCCTGTTGTTAGTTGGAGGTGATGGGAAAGTTTATCTTGTCTGGCATAATATCGAAAAACCACCTAAAGATGCAGGTCGCCGGTTAATGCAGTGGGTCCAAGAATGGAGTGAAGCAGAGAAATGGGAATGTTTTGTTTGATCTCTTTCTGTGTTTCTTGTTGTAAATTGTTTTAAACATTAAATTTCACCTCAAAGTTTTAGCTGTATTAAATACTATCCATTTAATTGGACTGACAATAAACTTCCTTTTTGATAAAATTTAGAGAAATATTTTCCTAAGACATTTCGTAAAAAGGAGGTCAAGATTACAATTACTAACCCGTACGGTAAAATACTGAGCCAGTTGGTGAATATGTGGTTATCCTTGAAGTAGGCGATAAAAAATTAACCCAGAAAGCGCAAATAAAGAGAAGATCTGGCTGGTCGATTGGGCCAAAAACCAATAAAATTCTATAACAGCTTCTTTACAATTACTTTTGAACATGTGATGTTTTAACACCTAAACCTTGATTTGTTGTTGAATTGCTCAAAGATTTTCAATAAAATTTTTCTTAGAACACAATAACTTTTTCCGCCGATAAGGAGGTTTTTATGAGTTTGAATAGAAGAGATTTCCTTAAGCTGTCTGCCAGTGCAACAGGAGCAACAATCGTTGTTTCTGCATGTTCCACCAAAAAGTCAGATAGCCCTGATCCAATCAGTAAACTTCGCCCCAAAACAAACAGTATTATTCCTATCACAGAAAATGAGCGCAGAGCCCGTATGGATAAAGCGCGACGGCTCATGATAAAAAATAAAATCGATGCTATTTACCTGGAAGGGGGGACAAGTTTATTTTATTTTACAGGAGTCCGCTGGGGAACCAGCGAAAGGATGTTTGCGGCTGTGCTGCCAGCTCGAGGCGAACTGGCTTACATTTGCCCCAAATTCGAGGAGGATAGGGCGCGCGAGTTAATTCGTTTTGGGGATGATGTGCGTACCTGGGAAGAGCACGAGAGCCCCTACAAAAGAGTTGCTCAGATATTTAAAGACCGGGGAATAAGGAAAGGAACAGTTGGTTTAGAAGAAAGGGTGCGTTTTTTTCTGTTTGATGGAATCCGAAAGGAGGCCCCTGGCTTAGAATATGTGAGCGGTGACCCCATAACTATCCCTTGCCGCGTAATCAAGTCGCATGCAGAGATTGCTCTAATGCAATTAGCAAGCGATATCACAATTGAAGCATACAAAGCCTCAATCGCTTTACTAGAAAAGGGAATGACAAAAAACGATTTCCGCAGAATATCCACAGCAGCTCATAGAGCTTTGGGAGTCTCGGGAGGAATTGGCTGCCAGATAGCAGAAGCCTCTTCCAAACCTCATGGGAGCATCAAACATATTGAACTCAAGGAAGGTGATATTGTCCTGATGGATGGAGGGTGTGGTGTTGATGGTTACAGATCTGACATCAGCCGTACCATTGTTTTTGGCGAACCTACAAAACGCCAGAGGGAAATCTGGGATTTAGCCTCAAGGGCAAAGGCTGCAGCTTTTGCAGCGGCTGGGGTAGGAGTCCCGTGCGAGGACGTAGATGCAGCCGCTCGGCAAGTGCACGTTGATTATGGATTTGGTCCAGGGTATAAAGTACCTGGATGCCCCCACCGAACCGGACATGGTATAGGTCTGGACGGTCACGAGTGGATCAATCTGGTCAAAGGTAACAAAATCCCAATGGAAGTCGGAATGTGTTTTAGTAACGAACCGATGGTCGTTATCCCCAGGGAGTTCGGAGTGCGTCTCGAGGACTGTATGTATATCACCAAGGAAGGTCCCAGGTATTTTTCAGGCCCAAGCCCTTCGATTGAGCAGCCATTTATATAAAATAAAGAGGATTTATTGAACAAAAAACTCGAAAATACTAACACAGAATATATATTTAAAAGGAAAAAAAGGGGAGACAATTATGAAAATTCAAGATGTACAATTTAGCAAAACAGAATGGAGCAAGATTACACCCGTTGAATATAAAGGAGAAAAAGGCACTTCATTCTGGAGAAGTTTTGAGGACGGAAATATTCGTGTGCGTTTGGTTGAATATTCTCCTGGGTTCAGCTCTGATCACTGGTGCAGCCGCGGTCACATTCTGCTGGTTCTTGAAGGGGAACTTGTCATTAAACTTAAAGATGGCAGGGAATTTACATTAACATCGGAGACAAGTTTCCAGGTATCAGATGATGATTCTAATCCGCACTTGGCTTATACAATAAAAGGTGCCAAAGTATTTATTGTGGATTAGACACCGATAAATCATATTAGAATAGATTATAGGAGAGAAAGCTTAGCTTGAATCCCAATGATAAACTCACAGCACAGAGGCTAATAAAGCTCAAAGAAGAAAAATATGAAATCTTGGAAAACGAGTTATCTTTTCTGTTTTCACCACCCCCTTAGTTGTTGACACAATATAATTGTAACCTTAGAATACGCAATAATAAGGTATAAGGAGGAAAAGATAATGAAAAAACCTGACATGCTTATACTAATAGCAATGTGGGAGTTTATAACTGCATTGTTAAGTTTTATTGGAATAAGTGCCATATTTTTATTTGCTTGGTCTGAGGTTAATAATTTATATGGAATTGCCCATGTTGGTGCAATTTTTGGGCTAATCGTGGCAATATTGATGCTTTTTTTATCCGCATTTATAGCCTTAATAGGTGGCATAGGGCTTTTAGGTGGTAAGAAATGGGGGCGAGTTTTAAGTATTGCTTATGCTGCTATCAGCTTAATACGGATTCCTTTTGGAACTGTTATAGGAATACTGGTCATTATATACCTCACAAAACCTGATGTTCGAGACTATTTCGAATCTGCCAAAGAATAGCCGTTGCCTATTAAATAAAGGAGGCAAGCTGTTAATTTATACATGATATAAGTTAGAAGAATGATCGGAAAAACACTTAAGCATTTTAAAGTTGAAGAGCTTCTCGGTAAAGGAGGGATGGGTGTTGTCTACCGTGCCCGTGATGTTCGTTTGGATAGGCCAGTGGCCCTAAAAGTACTTAAACCCGATTTAACCGCGGACCGTGACAGACAAAGACGCTTCTTACAGGAAGCACGTGCGGCTTCTGCTGTAACGCACCCTGCAATTGCGCAGATCTATGATGTTGATGAAGTTGAAGGGATGACCTTCATTGCAATGGAGTTTGTTGAGGGGCAGACTGTTCGCCAATTGATAACAAATCGTGAGCTGGATTTATTGGGTGCAGTTGAAATAGCACTTCAGGTATCTGAGGGGCTTAACCGGGCTCATAAAGCAAATATCGTTCATAGAGATATTAAATCAGATAACATCATGGTAACCCGTGATGGACACGCGAAGCTGCTTGATTTTGGATTGGCCAAGCTTCTGGATCCGATGATAGAAACCCCGGAAAAAGACAGCACTAAGGACTTGACACATACTGCGACATTTTCTCAAACCCAACCTGGTACAATATTAGGGACAGTCGCTTATATGAGTCCCGAACAGGCCCGCGGCCAGCAGGTTAACCAGAGTAGTGACGTATTCTCAATGGGGATTGTCATCTACGAGATGGTGACAGGTGAGCTGCCGTTTAAAGGTAACACTCCACTTGACACGATGCATTCTATTGCTTTTGAGGAAATACGCCCTATTACGGTTATAAGAAAAAATCTCCCGCCTGAGCTTCACCGAATTATCTCGAACTGCCTCCGTAAGAGACCTGATGACCGGTATAAGGATGCACATCTCCTTGCTGTAGATTTGAAAAATTTGAAGCGGGATATTGAATCAGGGGTTCAACGTTCACTACCGCCTGGCCAGAAAATCCGGGGTATTTTCGAATGGCTAAAATCCTTAATTCCCTTTGGTCCTGCAGGAATATTAGTAGCTGCTGTAAGCACGATCCTGGTGGGATTCTTGGTTTTGACAAATACAAGCATTGGAACAGTGGTTGGAGTGGTGCTTTTGGGCCTTGTTGTATACCGCTATATTCGGAACAGAAAAAACAGGATGTTGAAGCGTTTTGCCGCGAAGATCAAGAAGTTTCCCGAGGTTCAGGCAATTGTCGTTAGTG
>JADHWO010000151.1 GCA_016783445.1 Candidatus Aminicenantota bacterium | reverse complement strand
TCATCTTCAGCTTTGCTTCTCTCAAGAACATCTAAATTGTTTTGCTGGATAAACCGGTTAAGAACAGTATCTTTAACGCGGCAAAAATATCTCCATACATCGGGTGGCTGTTGATCTAATCCTTTCACATTTTTATAGTCTTTTAATGTGGGGAGTTGATGGTATTTATCAACGTTAAGGTTTGAAAATACAAATTCTTTTTCCACGTGTTTCCTGATGCTCGGGTCAAGATAGGCAATCTGGATCATGTAATCTTCTTCAAGTATTTTTTGGCTGACTTCGAGCTGATCTGGATTGAGTCCAAAGGCTGCAAGACCTCCACCTTTACTGTTTCCTCTATTGTGCATCTGAATTAAAGACTGCATGATGTGCCTGCCAGCGACTTTTTCATTACACGCCAGGCCAACTACCCCGCATCCTCCTTCCATGGCTAACTTCTTATGGCTGACACGTGGAGGAGAAAGGTTTTTCTTTGACTCGATTAGCCGAATTCCGTTATTATTTTTCATCGATAGACCTTAAAAGATCTGTTCGCCCTATTAATTCCTTTATATCTTTCATACCGAGCTGATAGAGAAGTAATTTGAGCTGTTTTTGCCACGCAGCGTAGAGGTTTATTATCCTCTGGGCTCCCCAGGAGGGATCGATTTGTTCTTTAAGTTCGGAATCAGTTGTTGCAATGCCCCGGGGACATCCTCTTCCACTTTCACAGTTACCGCATCTGACACATCCCAGAGCAACCAATTCTGCCGTTCCCATAATGACACCATCTGCGCCAAGTGCTATGGATTTTGCAATGTCATAGGCAGTTCTGAGCCCTCCGCTTGCCAAAAGGACGATTTTGTCGCGAACTCCTTCCTCAAGAAGAAATCTATGGACTCTTGTAATTGCGTATTCTATGGGCATGGCTATGTTTTTCTTGGCGATCTCAGGTGCAGCTCCGGTTCCTCCGTAACCTCCGTCCAGATTAATGATATTGGCTCCTGCATAGTAACTTCCCACAGCTACCATATCCACATCTGATGGAGTTGAAACCTTGACCGAAATGAGTGCTTCCGGATTTATGGTTTTTACCCAGTCTATGTGTTTTTTGTGGTCTTCAACAGAATAGACGCTGTGGAATGGGAAGGGAGAGAAAAGAGAAGTCCAGGCGACAGCTCCTCTTATTTTCGCAACAGCTGGTGTGTTTTTATCTCCCAGTAAATGTCCTCCAAGTCCTGGTTTTGCACCCTGGGCGTATTTAAATTCGATAATTCGTGCTTTTTTTATTGTCTCTTCTCGAACCCCAAACAATCCAGTAGCTATCTGGGTAATGACATGGTCACTGTAAGGATTAAGTTCGTCCGGATAGCCTCCTTCCCCAGTGGATGTGAATGTTCCCCAAACCTTTGCTGATGTTGCACGGGAAAGCATTGACGGAAGGCTTATTGAACCAAAAGACATGCCTGCGCCATACCAGGGAACAGGGATTTCGATTGAAACGCCTTCTGAACGTCGGTTTAAACAAATAGAGGTTTTGATTTTATCGACTTCACCAGAAGGTGCGGGAGAGGAAGTGTCGATATTAAAGTCGAACTTGTCAAAGCCCCCACCGGAAGCACCAATCTTATACTCAAGATTGCCCTGAGGAATTTCTCCTGTTTCTGCTTGCTCCCATGTTGTGATTATTAAATCCGGAGTCCATCGGAAATCTCCAAGAGTTTTCCATTGGGGGTCTGGCTCGATATCTATAGCTTCCACAGGACATTTTGTCGTGCAGTAGTATGATCCTTCGCGGCAGTCCGGGCCTTCACAAAGGGCAGAATTTGGTGTAAAAACAAAGTTAAAACCCTCAGTCCTTTCGAAGATGCCATAGGGGCAAAGCTCAACACAGAGTCCACAGTGGAAGCACTTATCGTTTAGAGTGACTCTGTATTTTCCGATCTTGCTGCGAAATCTTGACTCACTGTTTTTTATTTCTATGTTCTTCATTTGATTATGCTGTCTTCAAAAAAAATAAACTCAAAAGACTCCTTTTCGATTTCTTCATAGAACATAGCTCTCCCCACTTCACCCCGCAGTCGTCTTACATCTCTTATTCCCATTGCGCTCAGAATTTCCAGAAGCTGGTCCCTCCAGGCACAGATCATATTGATGATACGCTGTGTGGCAGTTTTGGGATCGAGCTTATTTATCTCTGCAGGACAACTTTTAATTAAACAGTCTTTGCATACCCGGCATCCCAGAGCGACCAATAAAGAAAGGTCCAGGACTGCAGCATCAATGCCACAGATGATTGATTTTGGAACATGTTCTGCAGCCGCAATTCCTCCTTGCCCGATTATTGAGATTTCATCCCGTATCCGACTTTTCACAAAATCAAGATGGAGTTTTCTTATTGCTTTGCAGATAAAAAGATCGCCCTTAAGACTTTGACCGTGATTATCCGTATAAAAATTTAAAATATCCACTTTACTATCTTGAACGAGCTTAAAGATACCCTCTGAGAGACAGGGATTTGTTAGGCCGAGAGAAAATAATGCCGTTTGATTCTTTTTTTTCAAATTTTTTAGTACATGTTCAAGGTCAGAGATTAAAAATTTTTCTGGCAGGACTATCTCTATAAGGTTCACATTTTTCCAGGGAACAGAATTAATGTGGGCCACTCTCTCAAGCGGGAATCGCAGGGCTATAGATTTAAGATAGGGATTAAGCTCATCAAAATAATTTTTAATATCCAGGAAAGCAAGAGTTCCGAGCTGGTGAGCAGCTCTTGTTATGGCGAGAATGATGTTTTTTGAATTCAGTTCTAAAGGATCTGTTTCCAGGAGGATGGGAATCGGGATTTCACAGATATTTGGCATATTTAGTTTTTTAAAATCGGATATCCAGGGAAGCTTTCTTCCCAGGTCAACCGAGGTAGCAATGTATTCTCTTCCATGAATTCCATCCCTTGTCGGCCGGACAATTTCTGACATATCTGTCCATATATCATCAAAGCCAGAACCTCTAAATGGGCCGCGGTATCCGGCGCCAAAAACAGGGATTTTACCTTCTTCGGCTTCGTTCCAGATTGTGTGGATTATTTGAGGAGTCCAATAAGTGTCTCCCAGATTTTCAGATTCCTTGTTCTTGACCATTTCGAGTGCCTGCTGGGGGCAGTTTTGAATGCATGAGAAGCAGTTCTTGCAGAAAAAACTTTCCGGCTCAGCCATTTTCCGGGAATCATTTGAATCTCGCTTATGGACATCATAGATGCACTGTGAAATGCACCGCCCGCAGTTCAAACATTCTTCATCATGCCGGATAATAACAAACTTCCCTACCTGGGTTGAGGGTAATTTCGCTGGTGACGTTTCTATGTGGTATCGTTTATACATTCCGGATTTCCTGGTGGTTATTATTGGATGATATGCCAAAAGTGTCGAAAAGCTGGGAATAGGCTGGATCGGACTCGACCTGCTTGACGAAATTTTCGATTTTTTCTTTTGGGCGTCCATACTTTTTTTCTACGATCGATTCGAGTTTTTCCCATATCGGGATTAATATTAGTTTGCTCTGGCACACATGTTCACAGAGATGGCAGTGCAAACATAGGAATATCTTTTCAGCAACAGGTGCGGGAACATGGGAGCCACGGAGCAACTGTTTTAAGATAAAGAGTTTACCTTTTGCTGTGACTATTTCCGTTCTTGTTTTTAAATACGCAGGGCAAACAACTGTGCAGGCTCCACAGTTTGCGCAGGCTTCTGATTCTGATGTGTGGTTATTTGGTTTTTTGGAATCGTGATTTTTTGTTCTAAAGATAGGTTTAAGGAAAGGATAACCGTTCGAGAATAAAGAGCTCAGGAAATAGCCTAATTTTAATAAAGATGTGATCTTAAAATCCTGGGAGAATGATTTAGCGGGATTAATTAAATTAAAGGGGTCAGTTTCTTTTTTAAAAAACAGAAACTCTTTTATATCTTTGGCCGAGAATATTTTCTTCAGCAGAGGGAGATTCCAGATCCCTATTCCATAAGGTTTTCCTCCACATGTAATAGCGATGTGAGTTAAAGAATATGTCAGAAAAAGATGGAGGAAATGTGTGAGTTTTTTTGGGTCTGACGGAAAAATGGTAATAACGACAACCTCGTTTTTGTTTATTAATGTGGCTTCGGTTGAGAGTGGGATGCCATAATCTTCCCCGAACTTTTTCGTTCTTCTCATGTAGGGAACAAGATTTTTGATAGGGAGTGTGGCTTCACAACCGAGGATAGAAGGATAAAAATGTTTGATAGAAAAAGGGAAGTATCTTTCATTCCATAAGAACGCTGATAAATAATTTTCTGCCAATATTCCCTTTTTTCTCTCGATGAGGCTCAATAATTCTTCCTCGGCTGAGAAGTCTTCAAGGGCGATAAGAACACCTTCCATCTGTGGAAAAAAGACTTTCCCGTTAAGTAATAAGTTTTTATGCTCTAATCGATTGCGGTCATAATAGACAATATGGACTGGATGAATTTTGTGTGATCTCAAAAGCTCAGAAATGAATCCAGCAGTCTCTGAAATGTTCTTAAAAAGGACGAGATAATGTCGAGATGGTTTGGATTCTCTAACTTTGAGTGTTACCTTGCTGATTATTCCCATTTGGCCTTCGGTCCCGATAAAATATTTGAATTCAGGATGTTTGCGGTCGATCTGTTTTTTCTTGTTTGGAGTTACGGTCTCGATTGAATCAACAAGATTTGATATGTGTCCGAAACCAAAGCTGTTAATCCCATAACCCCCGGTAGCCAGCCAGCCGCCCACTGTGGAGAATAGACTGGTGGGGCAGGTGTAAACATCAAGAGAGTGTTCTTTGAGGAATTGCTTTAATTCCCACCATCTCAAACCTGCTTCAAAGTTTATTGTTTTCTTTTTTTCGTCAAAATCCAGAATTCTGTTTAAAAAAGTGAGGTCTGCCATTATTGATCGTCTGAGCGGGGCAATCCCGCCCATTCCTGATGTTGCTGCCCCACGGGGGATTATCGAGAGTTTATTCTTTCGTGAAAAAGAAAATATCTGCTGGATTTCATTAGTGCTTTCGGGTTGATAAACGGATTGAATTCTGGGAAATCTGTCTTTTATAATACTGGGGAGCTCAACAGATTCCTTTGTGTATAATTTGACTTCAGGTGCAGAATCGATTATCATTATTTTAATAATTTTATAAAAATATTTTCAATTGTCAAGAAATATTTTAATAATT
>JADHWO010000150.1 GCA_016783445.1 Candidatus Aminicenantota bacterium | reverse complement strand
ATTGATGACGATAAATTAGATGAAATTGACCAAGGTGATAATATAACTTTATCAGAACCCAACCGATATCCAAATACCATTATTCTGGAAGGACCAGTCCAAGACGAGGTTTTAGAAAATACCGAAGTTACTTTCAAATATTCAGGGACCGATCCCTTAGGCGAGGCCGGCTATCTAATTTTTGAAACATATTTAGTCGGTTATGATACTGGCTGGCATAATCAGTATTCAAATTATACAGAAACTTATAATTTATCCAGCGAAACTAAGGTCTATACTTTCTATGTTCGGGCTAAGAACGAAGAGGGCTATGCTGATCCCAGTCCGGTTTCTCTAAGTTTTCAAATAGGCGTTTCTTCTTATTACCAGGAAATATTATTTAATCGAGTTGAGCCAGATGAGGAAGATTTTAAGAATGATTACATAGTGCTGCGCAATGGTTCTGACCCGCGAACTATTAATATCACTGATTGGACTATTGAAACTAAAAGAGAAACAATAATTATTCCCCAAGCAGCTAAAAAATTAACCTATCCTTTTTCTGGAAGCAGTCGGGTTGATATTGACTTAGCTGAAGGGGACAAAGTGATTATTTCAACGGGCTTAGCCCCTAATGGAGCAAATTTCAGGGTCAATAAATGCACTGGTTATTTAGACCAATTATCTCAATATGAGCCATCTTTAGACGAGGATTGTCCTGATTTAGATGAGTCAGAATATAGCCACTTGAAAAATGCCTGCTGTGATTTTATTGACGACTTAAGCAGTTGTGAAATACCGGATTATTCTGATAATTACGAAGTTTCTTCAGACAGCCAATGTACTACTTTCTTAACCGAGAAGTTTAATTATAGCCAGTGTTATCAGGACTATTATCAGGAAGCAGATTTTCTGGGCGATGAATGGCGAGTTTTCCTTGGTAAGTCCATTGATATTTTAGATAACGACAGCGATACCCTTATTTTAAAAGATGAAGACGGATTAGTAGTTGATGAATATGAGTATTGATTGTAAATATCTTTTTATGGTAAAATAAAATAAAGTCGATGAGATTAAATTAATATTAAAAAGGAGAAAAATAAAATGCCGAAATCAATCAAAGATAATTTAATTAGCCAATTAGGCTTAGATGGCTTACCTCAAGAGAAAAAAATAGAACTAATGATGAAATGGGGAGATATTGTCCAGAAAGATGTTATCATACGGATTTTAAAAGAACTGCCAGAAGAAGATAAAGCCGAGATGGATAAATTATTGGCCACCCAAGGAGAAAATTTTGAAGAGATTTATAAATTCCTAGAAGGGAAAATGCCTAACTTAGATGATATTGTTAAGGAAGAAATTGAGAAGTTTAGAGAAGAAATAAAAGATAGCGCTAAGAAATTAGGAATATAATTTATAATATAAAGGGACCTGCCCAGGTTTCAAAGAAATTTAGGCGGGCAAGCAAATTTATGTCTATAGAAAAAGAATCTTTAAAATCAGTGGAGGAAGAAAAAGAGCCAATAACAGAAAGAGAAAAAGAAATAGAAAAAGGCGCTTTGCTTTCGGCTTTAGAAGCAGGAGAAAGGCGTTGGAAGGAAAGTTCAGTAGAGGAAATAAAAGATGACATAGAAACAGAAGAGGAAATAAGTGAAGAATCAAGAGACAAGGAAATGCCAGTCAAGCGAAGTCAGATTAAAGAAGTCAGAGAATCCCGTCGGGAAATGGTTAGATTAGAAGCCGAATACGATAAATATAAAACTCTCACTGGTCAAATAGGTAAGATTTTCAAGAAAGAAGAGAAATCTAAGATTAAAGAAGATTATGACCAAGCTAAGGATAAATACAATAAAGCCCAGAATGAATTATTGAAATTCTATTTAGAAAAAGCCCAAAGTAAGTGGGCAGGGGAAAAAGGAAAAGCAAAATTTGAAAAATTTAGAGACGAAGTTATTTTTAGAAGAGCTTTTAGCCGAGAACAAGAGAGGATTAGTCAGGCCAAGCAAGAAGTTTTATCAAAACAGGATAAAGGAAGATCCAGAAAAATTTTAGGTTATATAGGCCGGGAATTTAGTAAGATATCCAAAGGACGACGTTGGGTCTATACTGCTTTGTTAGGTACTGGCGCGGCCTTAGGTACTGGAGCCATAGCCGCTCCGGCTGCTTTAGGTTACGCTGGTTTTCGTTTTGGTCGAGCCGCTCTTGCTTCTTTTAGCGCTGTAGGCATAAAAGGAATAGGGGATAAATTAGAAAAACTTTGGCTTAAGGATCAGGGAAAAGAGAAAAGAGAAGAAAAAGTAAAAGAATCCTTAGCTGAACAAATGGAGAAGGTTAATGATTTTGAGCAGATGAGTAAGTTGTTGGTGAAAAAAAGAGAAGAGCGTGATGAAGAATTAGCTAAATTAGCCAAAGCCCAAAAATATTGGCAAGTCGGCAAAGTAGCGGCTATGATAGGCGCTGGCGGCGGTATTGCTTTCTGCGCTGGTCATTTTGATATGTTTGGTTCAGAAGCCGAGGCAGCTGAAACCCATGAACAATTAGGAGTTTCAAAAGATGGGAAAGTAATAGAAGCTCCAAAATCAGCAGGAATGACTAAAGAAGAGTACATGGCAAAAGTTGAGGCAGGAGCGCCAAAAGTACAAGAAAGAGTAGCCGACTTAGAAGCAGAAGCAAGAGCTGAAGCAATAACGCCAAAAGTACAAGAAAGAGTAGCCGACTTAGAAGCAGAAGCAAGGGCAGCCAAAATATCTCCAGAATCGGCCAAAGCCGAGCCATTTGAGATAGCGGAAAAAGTAGATATAAAAAGGGGAGATTCAATTTGGTCAGTGGCTGAAAAATATTTAAAGGGCAATACAGTTTATCGGGAAATAATTGAAATAGGCGACAAAGATATGGCTGAAGCCTTAGAAACTTATAACATTGACAGAGTTAAGGATGCGATTGTGGCTAATCCTCAGGCCTATGGTTTGCCAGCCGGAGTTAATCTTGATAAATTAACCATTGGACAACTTAAGGGAATTGACTGGGAAAAAGCCTTTGCTGATACTTTTCCGGAAGGTAAAAGTTTAACCGATGGATTAACTCAAGAACAGGTTGATAGCATTGTTGAAAACAATAAAACTTTAAGGACATTTTTCCAGGAACATCCAGATGCCCCGCGAACCAGTGAGAATTATGAGAGTGTATTAAAAGGAAAAGGAATAACCGGGGAAGTTGAAGAGGAAGTAGTCAGCAAAATATCGCCCGACGAAAAAAAAGCTCTATTAAAGGAAGCTGGTGTTTCTTCTGAAGACATCGCAGAACTTGAAACAGAAGATGTTGAGGCCTTAACCTCTGAGCAGATCAAAGATATTGCTGAAATTCAAGAGAAAATCGATTCATTGGAAAAAGCTGGTGTTTCTCGTGAAGATATCGCAAAACTTGAAACAGAAGATATCGAGGCCTTAACCTCTAAACAGATCAATATGGCAGAAGTTGAAGCAGCTAAAGCAGCAGCTTTGGAAATCCAGATAAATAAAGCCAGAGTAAATCTTATAGTAGAATATAAAATGACTCAAGGCGAGGCCAAAGCAATCTCGGGTGAAAAAATAGGTAATTTACTTAAAATACCTAAAAATTGGACCGAGGCCGCTCAAGGAGATTATGCGAAGATAAAACATGATGGGGCGTTTACCTCTGGAGAATACAAGAAATATTGGCAGTTAGCTAATGATTTACGGGAAGTTGGAATAAAACCAGGAGAAGAAAATATGACCGTGGGAGAGTTTTTGGGAAGAGAGTTTAAGGATGTTAAGTTAAAAGAACTATTGTCAAGAGGAGAGGCAAAAAAAGGAGCTATTAATATTGAGTTGTAAGAAATAATAAATAGAGAAATTTGTAAAAAAAGAAACCCCAGGAAGAAAATTTTTCCTTCTTCCTGGGGTTTTTGAAGGGTTTTTGAATGTAGCCTCCTTCCTTTGTTACTTTCTTTTAAAACACCTTTTTAAAATACACTCTCCTATTGAATTTTAGATTCCCATAGCGACTTGTCTCGCCGCCGGCCACTGCCATGAAGTAATCCTTCCACTTGGTGTTGACATCCCAAGGGACCACGCTGTCAGGCCCAAGTTTTTCCACAAGGTAGTTAATACATGATTGAGCTCTCCTTTTGGACAACTCTTCGTTGTCCTTTTTCTTGCCCAGTGGGTCAGCATGGCCGAAGACCTCTGTTTCCACCTGTAGTCTTCCAGCCAGAATTTCAATTGCCATTCTATCCAGGCCTGGTTTAACCCCAGTCGGTAGCTGCGGTTTCTCTTTTTCTTCCTCGGGTTTTTTCGGTAGTCTACTAGGGAACGACTTAGTCCACAAACGGACCGGCCGAATTTCGTCCTCTACCTCTGCAAGCCGCCTTCGTAGACCACTGAACTTGTTGATCTTTCTGCCGTGAGTATCGACCCTCTCCTCTAATTTCGTGATCCGATCACTTATTCCATTGACCCAAATCTCCATTTGTTCTATGTCAGATGTCGTTTTGACAAATTTGACCTTCTTTGGGAGATCGGCTTTCTTTGGTTCTAGAATTGGAGCTAGCGGAGCCAGAAGTATTACTTCCTCAGGAGGTTCAGAAGAAGCTTCAGTAACTTCAAGTTCCTCATCTTCCTTAACAACAGCAGCTACTACTGTGGCTATTTCGGTTTCAGGATAGAAATTTGCCTTAATCTCTTCTATTCCGTCCAGCATCTTTTTGTCGGTCTCTTCCAGCTTATTCAGCTGGGCCTTTATACTGTTGATGTCTTCCTCGTGTACTTCAATTTTCCCCGTGATGTACGAGTTGCTCCATAGAGGAGTTGAAACTGGTTTAGTTGTTGCGCAGCCAGTCATCACCATTACCATTGCCAAAAAAATCAATACCATCATTGCTATCGTCATCTTTCTCATTTTTCTCTCCTTTATCTGTTTGGGTTATTGGTTAAAATTGTAATGAACCTTTTTCATTCTTAAACTATATCCAAAATATAGCATATTATATAAATCTTGTCAAGGATAAATATCAGGGACAGTTAATTCGAGGACAGTCCCTTGGATACACTCTTTGTTTACAAGGAATGTATCCAAGGGACTGTCCTCTTACGCTTTGTATCCGAGGGACTGTCCCTGGTCGAGACTAAATTTTGTTGCTTGCTTGTTTTAATTTATGGTATAATTAAATCATGGAAGAAAAATCAACAGATAAATATCAAGAACCGGTTGAGGG